>JANXUB010000210.1 GCA_025352105.1 Burkholderiales bacterium
ATCAACTCAATAATTCGCTGATGCTGCCGCTTCATTGGCCTGTAGTACCATTTTTAGGTACCGTACGCAGGCTTGGTTTGCTGGTTGATGGTAAGGAAACAAATAACGTTCGAGCTAAAGGGCGGCTTGCCGAAAGACGTCCCCTTGACTGAGGGGTTAGGCGTCGCTCGCGATGGCTTCGAGTATTGCTGGCATATATGCACGGCACTTCTCGCTGGTGAATAGCGTCCAAGTTGACAGGTGCGGGAGGTACAAGAGGCGAACTGCTCTCTCTGCATTGGAGAGCACCGTGATCTGGGCATGGTAGTTGCCCCAACCGGTCGGGTACGACTGCTCGGTGATATTGGTGGGGCCAACAAGCTCGGAGAGCAGCTGCTTTAGTTCTTTCTGAACCTCGCGGCCGAGACAGACGATGATTCTTGGATTGGTGGCGGGTAGCAGCCGACGCCATAGTCGACGCGCGAACGCAAGTGACTCTGCTTGGCGCGGGAGGGCGGCGAAGCGCGGCGAGCGGAACGGCACGAACTGGCTAATGAGTGACTGTTCCATGAGCAGCTGCCACGGCTCCGCGCAGCGCATCTGCGCTGCAAGTCCCTTGAAAAGAAGCTGAGTTTGCACTTGCAGCGCCGCATTCCCCGGCTGTGAGGAACCCCAGCGCTCTACCAGGAATGAGCATCCGTGCTCACAACTGGCCGGCGGGTGATCGGGTGGAATGTGATCGCCAGCGGGGTTAATCGTAATGAATGCGACCGGCGTCGGTCGATCAAGCACTCGTCGGCTTACATTCAGGAAGCGCCAACCGAGCGTGTGGCCGAGCGAGTTGTATTCGGCCTCGATCTCTGTGACGATGTGATCAAAGAGCGCTGGTTGCTGCGGAACTGACATGAGACGCCTAACGTAGAACCTAGGGGCAGGACAAAAGCGCAGCCGATGGCCTGTCCCGCTGGAGCGCAATGTTATGCATCGCTACTTCCATCTATCCTGTAAGACGATGCTATTTGCCATGAGCAAAAAGAGCGGCCTAAAGTCGTCCATTTTGCGAATTAATACGGCGGGTGTTGTAGCTTGGCCGGTGCTTACCATGCATTGCAACTGGACCATGGTAGTGCCGTATATGAAAATGTACGAGATAAACTGACTGTCAATGGTTATCCCCGCGTTCTCGTGGCGCATTGAGTATTCAAGAATCCCCGCAGGAATACCTTCTATTTTCGTTGGTTTTGCTTGGATGAACTTTGCTCCGGGCACCATGGTTTTCATTTCAGCAGGGGTAAAGAACTCCTTCAAGTCATTTTCTGAAAACGCTGTGCCTGGTGGAAGTTCTAGCTTCTTGGTGATGATAAGAGCCCCCTCCAATCCTCGCCCACCTTCACTAAAAAACTTTTGAACGATATTGGGCCGTTCACCCTCTTCGGCTAGCCAGCTATTTGGGTAGGACAGCACCATATTAATGCCCTTCGATTTGGGGTGGCCCGCTGTAGAAAATTTTGTGCGATTCCCTGAAGTGAATTCTTTTGCAGCCGGTGTGATCGCGAATGCCACAGTGATCGGGAGCAATGCAAGAAGCAGTATTAGCGTAAGTATTTTTTTCATTCGTTAATCCTTAAGGCGGCCCATGTTTGGTTACACAATTTCTCTGCTTGGTTGATTCTGCGCTGATCCGATTTGCTTTCGCTCTTTTCGCAGTATCCAAAACAAGACTATTGCTACCAACGTGAGGGCTGCACGGGTTTTACTTTGGCTTCCAAGTATTGAGAAGAGGATGAGATTAACGAACTAAAAAAACATACAAATACCGGCAGTCGGCCATTTTCCGATTGGGCGTTTGAGGAATACAAAACGTATCAATACCAGCGGAATTCCCCTCATTGGAAGTGTTAGGCCTCTAGTTGAGCAGTCGGCCCCGAGGAACACACGAAGATGGCTCACGGTCCTGCCGAACATCCGGGCTGCGACAACAAGCGGCCCATGAGACTTTGCGCATTCGTGCTACTAAAACCACGATGGCGTTCGCCAAGCCGACTTTGGGATTGAGCCGACGCGTACACCGTCGCTGCGACGCACTGTCTTCTCTCGTTCTTTGGCGTTCCATCTGACATTCAACTCCCCGTGCTGCTGGAACAAAGCAAGCAACTGTGCTTGCGCAGCGACAATTTCTTGCTCTTTACGAGGTATGTCAGCCTCCTGTGACCTCTCGTACTCGCCGATGTTGATTCCATCGATGGAGACATAAAGGCGGTGCAGTTTCGTTCCAATGAGTTCCGCGCGGACTTTGACGGACATGAGTGTTCTCCTGAGAGGCCTAACGTGCTTTAGCGAACACGTGAAAGTTTAACTTTTTAATAGTGCGTTTTAAAATTTGCTGATACTTCATTTAGAGTTTTCTATGTTGAACAAGCACGTTGGCATGCTGTTTTAATATACAGTCAATCTGACGAGCATGAAAAGCCTGCGAAACCTCGCTTGCTGACGCAAGTTCGCGAACGGATTCGCTGCATCATTTTGCGCTATCTACCGAGAAAGCCTACGTTCACTGGATTCGTTTTTATGGCTTCCGGCCTCCCGCAATGTGGCCGCGTACATCCGTTGGTTGGCGCTGGATTTCGATGTGTCTGTGCGGCAGTGCGTCGGTACGACAGTGGCTCGGTTGAAGGCGATGATATTTTGATTCGCGGTGTACAGCTTTTCCGTGATACCGCTATTTCATTGGGGCTATGGCCATTAAATGGCAAATCTCGACTATTGCGCTTTATTGCCGTCAGCCCTCACGCAACCAGCGTTTTCCAGAAAAGCTGTTAACTGTGCAGCGCTACCCGGCCGCTTTGGCGACGCTCCGCTGTGCCGCACTAGCCCCATGCCCCGCAGCCCGCAGCACCGCTGCCCGCGTGTCCGGTGGCAACAGGAACGCGGCGTCCTCGGCGCGCGTCAACAGGGCAGGCTCAAAATGCACGGAATCCGCCGAATCGAGCTGCACCAGACCCGCCCGCAGCAACGCATCAAACGCGGAGCGAAATTGCGTGCGGTCGGAAAATTCGGGCGCGTTGAAAACGTGGGTCATCGCCAGATGCTGCGCGGCTTGTTGACACAGGGTTTCCAGCGATTCGCGGCTCTTTTCGCCGCTTTCGCCACGCACGACGAGCGCCAGCATCAAGGCGTGTCGCGTGAGGGTGGGGCGAATGGTGGATGCGAGCACTTCTAGGTGCATCGCGGCGTCTGTCCCTTGCGGTGACGCGCTCACGACGTTGGCTTCCGATTCAATCGTCACCCAGTGGTCAGTGGCGAGCGTTTCCAGCGTCCGTTCGAATGCAAGAAACTTTGGTGTCACCGACCCCAAATCGCCCAAAGGCTCGTCCACGGTAAAGTCAAACTGCGGGCCGGCGTCGTGCTCCCGCCACGGTGGAAGATAGAGCTCAGATTCCAGCAAAACGTAGAGCTCACGCGCCAGCCGCGCCAGCTTGGTTTTGCCGATCACGCCGTGCTGCACGATCAGGCAGGCGAGAAGCCCCGGCAACGCGAAGCAATGCAGCACGTTGTTGCGAAAGTAGGTGAGCGAAATCGCCGCTGTTGGCTCCGCCAGCACCACGTCGCCCAGTGGATGCGCCTTGCGAGTGAGATAACCCAGGCGCGTGGTGTACGCGATGGCCTCCGCGCCGGAGAGTTTCGTCGGGACGGCTTCAGGCGCAGTATGCGATTGCGAAACCAGATGCAGCAATCGCTCAACGATGCTTGCCAGTTGTGCTGCGTCCGCCGCGTGCTTGGGCGTCGCGAGTAGTGCGGTGGCGACCACCGCGACCGGGGTCAAATGCACCGCGCCGTTGATGCGCTCGGCGATCTGCCTCGACACTTCGGTCAATGCGCGCCGCCGCAAGGACTTGTCGGCGAGCCAGTCGTCCATGCCCTTCGCGTCTTCGGCGTCGAGCACTTCGCCCAGCGAGATCGGTCGCGCAAAGCTCACACCGACTGTGCCAAAGCGTTCGCGACGCACATCACGAATGGCGGCGATCAAGCCGAAAATTGATTCCTTGCGCTTCGCCTTGCCGGCCAGCTCTTCGGTGTAGCTGCCGCCTTCGAGAAGCTTTTCATAACCGATGTAGACCGGGATGAACAGCAGTGGCCGCGTGTGTTCACGCAGGTAACTTTGTACCGTCATCGAGATCAGCCCGGCTTTCGGCGGCAGCAATCGCCCGGTGCGCGAGCGCCCTCCCTCGACAAAGTATTCCATCGGAAAACCGCGCTTCAGCACTTCATGCACATAGGCCGCGAACACCTCGCCGTATAGCTCATCCCCCTTGAACGAGCGCCGCAAAAAGAACGCCCCGCCTCGGCGCAGCAAGCCGCCCACGATTGGCAAATTCAGATTCGCGCCCGCGGCCACGTGCGGCACCGTGAGCCCCGCACGGTGGATCACATACGAGAGCAACAAGTAGTCGATGTGGCTGCGATGGCAGGGGACGTAAACGAGAGTGTTGTCGCGTGCGAGCGCCTGAAGTCGCTCGGTGCCATGCACGGTCACGCCCTCATAAATGCGATTCCACAAACGGCCCAGCAGTCGCTCGCCTGCTCGTACCACGAGATACGAATAATCGGCCGCGATTTCGCGCGCCACCGATTCAGCTCGCCGCTCCACTTTTTCAAGCGTCGTTTTTTTTGCGTCGACCTCGGCGAGCATGGCCGCGCGTACACGCGGTTCTCGCAGCATGCTGTCGATCAGCGTGCGCCGATGCGACAGATCGGGGCCAATAGCCGCTTCGCGCTCAGTGCGAAATTCAGTGCGCAGCAAACGTGCGACGCGACGCAAAATGCGCTCCTGATCCAGCCCTTCGACCGTGGCCAGATTAACCACTTCACGCAGCGAAATCGCGTCATCAAACTTTGCGACCACCGCGCGCCGATAAAAAATCATTGCAAACAGTTTGCGCAGCCGCGAACGCCCGCCCCAGCCCTCTGCCGCCCAGATTCGCAGCCAGCGAACGCCGCGCAGCGGTGAGTCCTCGCGCTCTTCACGCTCCGGCGCGCGCCCCCAGAAAATGCTCACCGGGATCAGATGAACATCCGTTGTCTGGCCCTCAATCACCGCGTTGACGAGCCGCGTCAGGCGGTCAGCCGCAACACCGCTGCGATCTTCGTGCAGCGCAAAGAACGAGCGGCGTTCCTGCACTCCGGGAGCGACCAACGGCGCATGCGACATCGGCGCATCTTCGCCGCGCGTAAGCCGATCCAGCATCGCGCTATCGGTGAGTGACGGGCGCGGCAGCACGTAGCAAACCGGCACGTCGCGCGCAATGTGCAGGGGTTGCGGGAACACCTGCACCTCAACCCACAGCTCAAACAAACGCCGCATCATCGCTCGAAACCAGCGTTGTGGGGAATACCAGGCGTCCTGCGTGCTCATGCGGCAACGCACGCTTTATCGATCAGCTCTGCGGCTCGCGTTGCTGCTGACTCCGAATCGCAATCGATCACCGCGCCTTCAAAGCTGCGCAACCAGGTAATCTGGCGCTTGGCGAGTTGGCGTGTCGCGAACAAGGCCCGTTCAAACATCGCCGCCGAAGGCGCGCGTCCGTCCAGAACATCAAGCACCTGACGATATCCGACGCAACGCATTGACGGCATGTCAGCCGTCAGTTCGTACTGCTGGCGCAACGCTTTTACCTCGGCAACAAATCCCTGCTCAAACATCGTCCGCAGTCGTTGCTCGCAGCGCGCATGCAGCCAAACCCGATCCTCGGGCATCCAGCGCAACACCAATGTTTCAAGTCCCGCGAGCGCTGGTTTGCGCTGTCCCTGCAGCGATGACAGCGGCGCGCCCGTCAGCCGCCACACCTCAAGCGCGCGCTCGATGCGCTGGGTGTCAGTGGCGGGTAGACGCGCCGCCGTGACTGGGTCAACCAGACGCAACTTCTCATGCAAAACTTCAATGCCATCGCGCTCACGCTCGCGCGAAATTTCAGCGCGAATCGTTGCATCGGATGGCGGCACATCGCTTAAGCCCCGAACCAGAATGTTCGCGTACATCATCGTGCCGCCGACCAAAAGTGGCAACCGTCCACGCGAGTGAATCGCTTCAATCGCAGCACGGCAGTCGACGAGAAAGCGCGCGACCGAATACGCCTCAGTCGGCGAAATCAAATCGATCAGATGATGCGGCACCCGCGCCTGCTCTTCCGCGCTCGGCTTGGCAGTCCCGATATTCATGTCGCGATAGACGAGCGCAGAATCGATGCTGATGATTTCCGCATTGAACTTCTCGGCAAGATCAAGCGCCGCAGCGCTCTTCCCCGACGCAGTTGGGCCGACCAGAATGACAACGTCTGGACTACGCGGCGTGCAGCAAAGCGGTGAAAACATGTCGTCGATTATGCCGTTCAGCCCGCTATTCGCCCGCTGCGGCGAACAAAGGCGACACCGCCATCCCGGCAAGTCACAGAAGACGCGAAAGCGCGGAAGCCACTACGCTGCCTTACCAACCTCGTTCAAATCCCGCACCACGCTACCCCCGGTCAGCACGATCACTCGCTCTGCTGCATTGATAGTTTCCTGCCGATGCGCAATCGTGATGCGCGTCAACGGCAGCACTTTCACCGCTGCATTCACCTTGCGTTCGTTGTCACCATCAAGACTGCTGGTGGCCTCATCCAGCGCCAAAATCATCGGCTGCGCGTACAGCGCTCGCGCCAGCAACACACGCTGCCGCTGCCCGCCGGACAGTGTGCTGCCCATATCGCCCACCAATGTTTGATACCCCATCGGCATCGCGGCGATTTCGTCATGGATTTGCGCAAGCTTCGCCGACTGCTCAACGCGTTCATGGTTCAGTGTCGGGTCAAAGCCGCCGATATTTTCCGCGAGCGAACCCGCCATCAGCGCATCGTTCTGCATCACCGCCGCCATCAGGGATCGATACTGCGTCGGCCCCAGTTGTTTGAGCGGAATGCCGCCAATGCGAACGTCGCCTTCGTTCGGTGTGAGCAAGCCAAGCACCAGCTTAAGCAACGTACTTTTGCCGCAACCGCTTGGCCCACAAATCGCCACATGCTCCCCCGGCTCAATGGTGAGCGAGCAGTCGCGCAACACCCACGGCTCACCGTCCGCATATCTGAAGCTCACGTTCCTCACTTCAATGCGCGGCACGATACGGCTCATGTCCGTTTCCATCGCGGCGTCCGCCTCCGGTGGCTCCAGCGCAATGTCCGCCAGCCGCTCAGCGTGCAGCCCCAGCATCTTGATCTGCATCATCAGGTTGATCAGCGCGGTCGCCCGCCCGGCGAACTGCCCCTTGTACGCCATGAACGCCAGCAGCATGCCCAGAGTCATCTGCTGCGCCAACACCGCCGTGCCGCCCAAGTACAAAATCAACATACCTTCCACGCCAAAGATCAACGTGTTTGCGCTGCCGAACCACAAATCCATCTTCTGCGTAGTCAGGTCACGGTTTTGCACATCCACCATCAGGTTTTACCAGCGCGCCAATCGCTCCGACGTGCGGTTGAAAAGCTTCAGCGGCTGCACCGCACGGATGGTTTCAAGAAAGTAGCTGTTCTCCTTGGCCGAGAGCACGATACGTTCCTCGTTGGCCGCGCGAAACGACGCAAAGCTCGCCCAACGAATGGCCGCGTACAAGCCCAGCGCCACGAGCACGACGATACCCAGCTTCACGCTGTAGAGCATCATCATGGCCAGCGTGATGATGGCCATCACGCCATCAAGCGCCGCGCTGACC
>JANXUB010000221.1 GCA_025352105.1 Burkholderiales bacterium
TCTCGGTCACCTTCGGGGTGATGTCATCGTTCCACGTTTTGCTGGTGACGAGGTTCGCGAACTTCTGGTTCTCGCCGCACCAGTAGGGAATGTTGATGAGGTCGACAGTCTTCGTATACGGGGAGAAATTGGACAGGGAAAGCGACGCCCCCTGTACCGTGCCCGCCTGAACGCGCTGCGCCAGCGCGGCCCCAACAGCCAGCTGACCAGCGGGGAAAAGCCGCACATACATCTTGCCCTTCGAGAGCTTTTCGATGTTGTCCTTGAACGCCGCCTGCATGATCGGGTACTTGACCACGTCCTCGATCTTGTACTCGGTGGCGAACGTCATTGTGTAGGTCGCGGCCTTCTTCTTTTTCTCTTCGTCAGCGCTGGTTTGCGCGACGGCTGAGTCACTCCACAAATAGCCACCCACGGAGGCAAGTACTGCAACGTTAAAGCCGTATTTGCCACTCACTGACAAAAATCTTCGGCGCGATAACTGGGTATCTTCTGTCGATGTCTGGAGCAAGTGCTCGCTGGTCTCGATACTTTTGTACATGGGGGCCTCCTTGTGGTTTGAACGGTGTGTCGTGCTTCGGTTGCACTAACTTGTTTTGTTACCTGGTGTTGCGATGCCCGGGTTGAGTGCCTCCACACTCAACCCGCGCTGTTTTCACAATCTACGCTGCAAATCTACGTGGTTATCCGCCGTAAATCAGCATCGGTTCCGAATTACGCCGATTCGTACAACCGCGTCAACACGAATTCACGATGGCCTAGCGCTTCGGCTGAAGTCAAACGACCGTTAATCGTTCGCATCATGTTGTCGAGCAGCGCATCACCCGCGTCATCCATGGTCATTTCACGGCGCAGCAGACCGGAGGTGTCCACGTCCACATGCTCGCTCATCAGCCGAACTGTTTTCGGGTTCGAACACACTTTAATCACCGGCAGAATCGGATTGCCGATCACGTTGCCCTGACCCGTCGGGAAGAAGTGAACCACGAAGCCTGACGCGGCGCACAACGTCACCATCTCAGCCGCAGCGCTGGACGAATCCATAAACCACAAACCGGGCCCGCTAGGCACTTCAGCCTTGTCGAGCACCCCGTCGATCTTGCACTTGCGGCCGATCTTCTGGATGTTGCCGAGCGCCTTTTCTTCGATGGTCGTCAACCCGCCAGCTATGTTGCCTTTGGTCGGTTGGCTATCCGACAGATCACTCGTTTTGTGGCGCTCGATCATCGCCTGATAGCG
The DNA here is from genome assembly GCA_025352105.1 of Burkholderiales bacterium. Taxonomy (GTDB): domain Bacteria; phylum Pseudomonadota; class Gammaproteobacteria; order Burkholderiales; family Casimicrobiaceae; genus Casimicrobium. The sequence continues at coordinate 1,240 of JANXUB010000221.1, forward strand.
GTCGAACATGAACATGAAGTCCTTCCACACTTTCGGCGAGCGGCAGCGGGCTTCAAGCAACGCTTCACCACCCGTGATTTCGGAGGTTTCACCGAACAAGAGCGTAGTTTTCAGCGGATACAGTTTGTCGAACGCATTGCCCACTGTCGGGTTCGCGCCACAACCGGAAGTCGTGTCCGACTCGCCACATTTCGTCGAAATCCACAACTCGTTGATCGGGCATTCCACGCGATGAATTTCGCTCGCGTCTTGCAGGAATTTCTTCGCGGCAGCCGAGGCGTGCATGATCGTTTGATGATCGCCGTGGCCTTCGATGCCGAAGCCGACCACTGGTTTGCCGGTTACCGCGATGGCGTCAACGATTTTCTTGGTCCACTGCGATTCGATGCCGATGACCACGACGGCAGCCACGTTTGGATTGGAGCCTGTGCCAATCAGTGTTGCGAAATGTAGGTCAAGGTCAGCGCCGAATTGCAGGCGACCATACGGATGCGGAATCGCCATCGTACCCGTGATGTTGTTGGCAACGGCTTGCGCGGCGGCGTTCGACAGATCATCCACCGGAAGGATGATGACGTGATTGCGGACGCCGACGCGACCATTGGCGCGACGGTAGCCCCAGAACTTTGTGTTTTTCTTGATCATGTTGGCCTACCAGCGTTTGGTTTTAACGTTATGGACGTGCAAATGCTCGCCCTTCTTGATGGGCGCGACCACCTTGCCGATGTCCACGCCATACTTGATCACGGTGTCGCCGACCTTGAAATCCTTCAGGGCGACCTTGTGGCCAATCGGTATATCGCTCTTGAGCGCGACGTTGACGGTGGAGTCTGGCTCCATAATCCAGCCCACGGTTTTTTGGCCGACTTTGCAGCCCTCAACGACGACGACGCCCACGCCGTCGTCCTTTTCATGCACTACGAAATGAATCATTGCTTTCCTGCCTTATGTGTCTCGTGACTTGCGGCTTGCTCGCCAACACGTTCGGCGAGAAGTAAGTTAAGTCATCTAGATGATATAGATGAGTTGCGTAGAATACCAATATCAACAAAAAGTGCAAGTCCGCGCATCGGAAACGACGCCATTCGTGCACGCTTCTCTGGGGAAATCATGCGAATCGTAATTTCAGAATTTATGGATGAAGTCGCCGTCGACCGGCTGCGCGCGGC
>JANXUB010000033.1 GCA_025352105.1 Burkholderiales bacterium
AAAGCACGAGAAAAAGTACGATGAAGACGACTCACGCGGGTCGCCCGCTTGCGCTTTGATCATTCAAGCGTGGTCATCGCGTCAAAAAAAAGTCACCGCGCGATGCGCCCGCGCATTTCATAATTTATAGAAGTGCCCTAACCGCGCCCGCCAAGTGAGAAAATAACAGCATGGACTCGCTCACCACTACCGCCCCCGAAGCTTCAACATCCACCAACGCCGCTGGCGCAACGCTAAACAACGCGGCAGGCGTCAAGCACAAAGGCGAAGGCAAAACCGCCCGAATCCCGATCAAGGTCGTTGCTGCGCCGATGCTGCGCAAGCCGGAATGGATTCGCGTCAAGGCCCCAACCGGCGAGCATGCCGCGCGCTTCACCGAGATCAAAACTATTTTGCGTGAGCACAATCTGCATTCGGTGTGCGAAGAGGCGAGTTGCCCGAACATTGGCGAATGTTTTGGCAAGGGCACGGCCACGTTCATGATCATGGGCGACATCTGCACGCGGCGCTGCCCGTTTTGTGATGTGGGCCATGGTCGACCGAATCCACTCGATGTTGATGAGCCAAAGAATCTCGCCAAGACCATCGCCGCGTTGCGCCTGAAATACGTGGTCATCACCAGCGTGGATCGCGATGATCTGCGCGACGGCGGGGCCGGACATTTTGTCGAATGCATCAAGCAGGTTCGCGAGCTATCGCCGCAGACGCAGATCGAAGTGCTGGTGCCGGATTTCCGGGGCCGCGTCGACAAGGCGCTGGCGATTCTCGAAGCCGCCCCGCCGGACGTCATGAACCACAACATGGAAACCGTGCCGCGCCTGTACAAGCAGGCGCGCCCCGGTTCCGACTACGCGCATTCGCTCGCGCTGCTGCGTGATTTCAAGGCCAAGTTCCCCGCCGTTCCCACCAAGAGCGGCCTGATGGTGGGTCTCGGCGAAACCGACGAGGAAATCCTGGCCGTGATGCGCGACATGCGCGCGCATCACATCGACATGCTCACCATTGGCCAGTATTTGCAGCCCTCGCAGAACCACCTGCCCGTGCTGCGATACGTGCATCCCGACACCTTCGCCATGTTCGAGCGCGAGGCGTACGCGATGGGCTTCAAGCACGCCGCAGTCGGCGCGATGGTGCGCAGCTCGTACCATGCGGATAAGCAGGCGGATGGGGTGGTTGGCGCCTAAGAACCAAGCGGCGGATTCAAACGGAAGCAATATGACCAGCACGATCAAACTAAGCCTCCGAGCGGATGTGTTGAATGGTGGCTACTTTGATGGCCTGACCACCACCATGAGGATACGAACCACAGGCTCCTCAATAAACATGGCTTTATCGGAAGAAGCTAACAAACGCTACATCCCTTATTTGGGAATTTTGGTGCGCGAGTTTCAAGGGATTGAGTCAAGACTAAATCTCGTCGTCGCCAATACTTTGTGCCTGACAAGTGAGAGTGACAGGAGGTATTTTGTGCTGTCTACTGTCGTGCCTAGCACTATGTTGACTCTCGATGCGAAAAAGAAGATCTTGCTAGCGTGGGCGACCGCCAAGAAAATCTTCTCGTCGAAATCCAAGGACAAATTTGAGAAGTTGCTTGCAGATTTGGTCACGCATCGGAACGCAATCGTTCACGGTGAGCCGGTGGTGAATGCTGATACCGGCGAAATTTTTCTGGAATATTTTCGTGGCGACAAGAAGTCTCAGTTATTTGACGAGGCGTTTATTAGAAAAGTATTGAAAAACCTTGCAGACACGCGCCAAATGATCGACTTGTATGCCAAAGCCGAAGAAACGGCTCGTCTATCCGTGGTCGGCGCTCCAACTGCACCCAAACTCGCGTTGCGCGCTGGCGGAATTTCGTCGAATTCCGATCAACAGCCGGCGTAGGGCGGATAGCCGAAGGGTCATCCGCCATTCGTTGCGTCGCTGACCCGGTGGATGACGCTTCGCGTATCCACCCTACGACCGAAAGTCGGCCAACAGCTTTTACATGAAATACCCATTTAATATGGGGAAAACGCTGTAAATGGCCTTATATCGACTTTCACCTATTTAATTGCTAATGCCCAGTATCAATGGGGAATTCAGCAAAAAGCTGATCCACAAAATTGGCACCGACTACGCGCCGCAAACCGCGCACCGAGCATCGCGCTTTACGTGCAAAGTCGTCACTTCCATCGTCTTCGCATCAATAGTGAGCAAGCGCCCACATAACGTCTCAGACCCGTCAATATTGGCGAGCAACTTCAGTGCTTCCGCTGCTTGCGTGCTACCGACGATCCCAACCAGCGGTGCGAACACGCCCATTTCGGCGCACGCCGTTTCTTCGAAATCACTCGTTTCCGGGTAGACACAGTGATAACAAGGTGAAGCGGCCCAGCGCGGGTCAAACACGCTGACCTGTCCATCAAACCGAATCGCCGCACCGGAAACCAGCGGCTTTTTGGCAGCGACGCAGGCTCGGTTGATCGCGTGGCGGGTGGCGAAACGGTCGGTGCAGTCGAGCACGACGTCGGCAGCGTCGACGGCTTGCTGTAACGCTAGGCCCTCAAGTTTTTCGGCAATGGTCACCACTTTGACCAGTGGATTGATCGCATTCAACCGCCGCTTCAGCGACTCAACCTTCAACTCTCCAATGCTCGCCGTTTCGTGGGCGATTTGCCGTTGCAGGTTGGTGAGATCAACGCGGTCGTGATCGGCGATGCTGAGCGTGCCAACGCCTGCCGACGCGAGGAACAGTGCGGCGGGACAGCCAAGGCCGCCGGCTCCGACAATCAGCGCATGAGCGTTGGCAAGGCGTTCCTGACCCGACACGCCCCACTCGTCGAGCAGGATGTGGCGTGAGTAGCGCAGCAGCGCTTCGTCGTTGAGGAGACCGTCAGACATCGTGGGCACCGCGTGGTTTTGCGCCCTCTCCCGCAGCGCGCTGAGCCTGAAAGGCGCGACTTCGCTTCGGGGTTGGGGTGAGGGCGGTGTTCAGCAGAATCAACATTGCAAAGAACAATCAAATTCGTAGGCCATCACCCTCACCCGGCCTGTCGGCCACCCTCTCCCGCGCGCGGGAGAGGGAACGCATAACGCGAACTACTTCGTCGGCGCTACGGCAGGCACCGCCGCTTTCGCCGTCGTGCCCGCAGCCTCAACGGTTGAGCGCACCACCGGCAGGCCCTTCACTTTGTTCAAGGCTTGCGAGTAGAGGAAATCCTTCTCATTGCCCCAATCAAAGCCTTTGAGCTTTTTGCCATCTTCCCGGACTTTGATGAGCTTGGCTTCCTGCGCATCTTCCGACAAATCCTCGTCAGCGGACGCTTCTTTTTTCTCATCCTTGCCGACCAGATGACGCGACAAATCCTTCTCGCGTTGCAGCTTTGGCGATTGCACGCCGTCCCACGTCAGCTGTTCGATGAGCACATCCGGCTCGATGCCCGTGCCCTGAATCGAGCGGCCGTTCGGCGTGAAATAGCGCGAGGTGGTGAGCTTGACGCCCGAGGTTTGCGACAACGGAATGATGTTCTGCACCGAGCCCTTGCCGAACGTCGTGGTGCCCATCACGGTGGCGCGCTTGTGATCTTGCAACGCACCCGCCACGATTTCGGAGGCGGACGCAGCCGCACCGTTGGTCAGCACCACAAGCGGTACTGTTTTCAAAATCTCCGGCGCGCTGGCCAGCGGATCGCCGCCACGACGTGAGTAGTATTCCTTGCTCGCCATGTAGCGCGTCTTGCTGCCTTCCATGCGGCCTTCCGTGTAGACGACGAGCGCGTCTTTCGGCAGGAACATCGCGGACAAGCCGACAGCCGCATCGAGCAATCCACCGGGGTTGTTGCGCAGGTCAAGCACGATGCCCTTGAGCGGCGTCTGGGCGTTCTGCTCGGTGAGCGCTTTGGCCACATCGGCCACGGTGGTTTCGTTAAACGTGCGGACACGAATGAACGACACGCCCGGCTCAACCATCTTGGCTTTGACGCCCTGAATCTTGATCTGCTCGCGCGTGAGGGCGAAGGTCTGCGTGCTGCGGTCTTCCTTGCGGAACACTTCAAGGCGAACCTTGGTGCCCGGATTGCCGCGCATCATGTCGACCGCTTTGGTCGTGGTCAGGCCGCGCGTGGACTCGCCGTCCACTTTGGTGATGAGGTCACCCGCACGAATGCCCGCCTTGGCCGCAGGCGTTTCATCAATCGGTGAAATCACCTTGATGAAGCCGTCCTCGGTGCCGATTTCGATACCGACGCCGCCGAATTTGCCGGTGGTCGTGGTGCGCAAATCCTTGAACGCATTTTCATCAAGGAAAGTGGAATGCGGGTCAAGACTCGACACCATGCCGCCGATGGCCTGTTCGATCAATTTCTTGTCGCTGACCGGCTCTACGTAATCGTTTTTGATGCGCGCAAACACTTCCGAGAAAGTGCGCAGTTCATCGACCGGAATCGCCGATTTGGCGTCGCGGTTAGCGGTGACGTTGAGCGCCAATGAGAGCGCGATACCGATGGTCGCGCCAGCGCCCACCCACGTTACTTTTTGCCACTTTCCGCTCATCATATTTCCTTGAAATGCCTTTTTACGGCCTGAAAAACAACTGGATCAGCCCGACAACGCCATATTAGACGATCAACCGCTACGTTGGTGTCTGGTCGCAGCAAGTTCCGAGCCGAACTTCGATCAGCAAGGAACGCGGCTGCTGACTGTGCGACACCCTGGATTCAAGGGCTACGTCAGCGCCGCAACGCCGGTTTTCGAATTGCGTCGCGACAGAAAGAAAAAAGGGCGACCCATCGGAGGAAAGGTCGCCCTAAACGTCACCACAGACGGACCGGGGGAAGCCCGTCGCGGGAGGACGACAGCGCGGGGAAGAGGGTTCAACCCTGCGCTGTCTTGCCACACTTATTAAGATGTGGCGAGTTTCGAAAAGTTCAACACTTTCGTAGGCTATTCGGCCAAATCGCGGAACCGTTATTGAAAGACCTCTGCACAACGAAGCATCACGGGCTCGCAGTAGTTGTGCAGAGGTCTTTTTGGTCGAAACAAATTTTCAAATTCCCCCTTTCATCTCATGGCTTCGGCCTTAAATTAAACCGATGAACGCTCGCTTCGCCGTAATCCAATTCATGTGGCCCTTCGTTCGCCCGTATTGGCGGCGCATCGCGATTGCCATGTTCGGTCTGGCGCTTGCTGCGGCCTCGGTGCTGGCCATTGGCGAAGGCCTGAAGCGCGTGATTGATCGCGGATTCGCCGCTGGCAGCACCAATGAGCTGGACAAGATACTGCTCGTCATGGTGAGTCTGGCGCTGGCGCAGGGCATCGGCGTGTACATCCGTTTCTCGAATATTTCGTGGGTCAACAACCGCGTGGTGAACGACATTCGGCAGCGCGTGTATTCACATCTGCTGACCCTGTCGCCCGCGTTTTTTGAGCGTGAACGCGTCGGCGATGTGCTGTCCCGCTTGTCGAATGACACGCAAGTGCTCGAAGGCGTGGTGACCAACGCGTTCTCCTGGGCGCTGCGTAATCTGGTGATGGTTTTGGGTGGTCTTGTGATGCTCGCGATCACCGCGCCGAAGCTCCTTGTGTATGTGCTGATCGGTGTGCCGCTTGTGATCGCACCGGTGGTTTTTCTGGGGCGCAAAGTACAAAAGCTCGCCAAGGTGAGTCAGGATCGACTCGCCGACTCGATGGCGCGCGCCGATGAAACGATCCACGCGGTGCGCACCGTGCAGGCCTACGCACGCGAGGGCTTTGAGCAACAGCGTTTCTCGGATCGCATTAATTCGCTGTTCGATAACGCCGCGTTGCGCGAGCGCACCAGCGCTTCGCTCTCAGCTATTGTGATCGTGCTCGCGTTCACCTGTGTGTCAGTCATTTTGTGGGCCGGTGGACACGACGTGCTGGCGGGTAAGATGTCGGCCGGCGAGCTGTCGGCATTCATGTTTTATGCGGTGATGGTGGCGGGTTCCGTCGGCGCGATTGCTGAAGTCTTTGGACAGCTAAAGCGGGCGACTGGCGCGAGCGAGCGCATTCGTGAATTGCTGGCGACCCACACCGAGATTGCAGCGCCCGCGAACCCTGAGCCGCTCCCCGCAGCGCGCGGCGAAATTGCGTTTGAGAACGTGACCTTCAGCTATCCAACGCGCCCCGATTCCGAGGCGTTGAAAGACTTCTCGCTCGCCGTCAAACCCGGCGAAGTCGTAGCGCTAGTCGGCCCGAGTGGTGCGGGCAAAAGCACGGTGTTTCAGCTGTTGCTGCGCTTTTATGATCCGAAGCAGGGAGCCATCCGCGTCGATGGCGTGGATGTGAAATCGGCCGACCTCAACGCGCTGCGCGAGCGCTTCGCGCTGGTGTCGCAGGAGCCTGTGATCTTCTCAGGCAGCGTGGCGGAGAACGTGCGCTACGGCAATCTCAATGCGACTGACGCCGACGTGCGCGCGGCCTGCGACGCAGCTCACGTGACTGAATTCGCCACGGCGCTGCCCAAGGGGCTGGAGACGGAGCTGGGCGAGCGTGGTGTGCGGCTATCGGGCGGACAACGTCAGCGCGTCGCCATCGCGCGGGCAATCCTTGCGGACCGGCCCGTGCTTCTGCTTGATGAGGCAACGAGTTCACTCGATGCCGAAAGCGAAGTACTGGTCACCGACGCCATCGAACGCCTCGCCAGAAAACACACCACGCTCATCATCGCGCATCGACTCTCCACCGTGCAAAGCGCAGACCGCATCGTCGTCATCGACGATGGCCGCGTGATGGCACAGGGCACACACGCGGAATTGATGGTGGCCTCACCGTTGTACAGTCGGCTGGCGTCGCTTCAGCTGAAGGCCTGACGGGCGCATTTGTCCGAACGGTGGCAGCCGCGAAAAGCGTTGCGGTGACGCCCGTTTGCGCCGAAAGCCGCCGCCGCAAACGCGACGCGCGTGACCACCGACATACGCCCATCATCAATTCATGGTAAGTTACGTCTCCAAGGCGCGACAACGATGGCAGCTGCGCGCTTTGAGGAGCAACGAAACCATGTCCCTAGCGATTTTGGCCCTTGATTCCGGAGGACAACCGAAAGGTTGGATGACGCCCGAAAATGCGGTGTCGCAATATGCCCGAGGAGGCGTCGTCTGGTCACTCGGACAAGTCATCTTCACCTTCCGAGGCGGCATTCAACGCTGCACCGGTGAACGCAGCGTCATCGAGGTGTCCTCCATCATTGCTTGCGACGGCGAGCACAAACACAGCACCTGGAGCCCGGTTTCCGCGCTGCCCGGTCGCGACAACCGTCTGCTGTTTTCGCGTGACCGCCAACTGTGCGCGTATTGCGGTGACGAATTTCCCGAGTCGGTGTTGACGCGCGATCACATCATTCCGCGCTCACAAAACGGCCAGGACACGTGGGAAAACTGCGTCACGGCATGCCGTGATTGCAATCTCAATAAAGCGGGGCGTACGCCTGAGCAAGCGGGCCTTCGTTTGCTCTACGTACCGTATCGCCCGGTGAAAAGCGAGAAAATGATTCTCGCTAACCGTCACATCCTCGCCGATCAGATGGAATACCTGCAAGCACTCGCCAAGACGCACAAGAAGCATATGCGGACGGCTTAATCTTTTCCGTCAATGGAAGAAGAGATACGCCACGAACACCGCCGCGATCACACCGGCCAGATCAGCGATTAGCCCATATGTCACCGAGTAGCGCGTTCGAGTGATGCCCACTGCGCCGAAATACAGCGCGATGATGTAGAACGTGGTGTCGGTCGCACCCTGCAAAATGCTCACGAGCCGTCCGACGAACGAATCCACGCCATAGGTTTTCATCGCGTCGATCATCATCGCGCGTGCGCCGCTGCCACTCACGGGTTTCATGAGCGCGGTGGGCAATGCGGGCGTGAAATCGGTGTTGAATCCCAATTGCGAAAACACCCAGGTGAAGCCCTGCACGATAAAGCCGAGCACGCCCGATTGCCGAAGTACCGCAATGGCGACGAGCATGCCGACCAGATAGGGGATGATGGTGATGGAGGTCTGGATGCCGCTCTTCGCGCCGTCGATGAAGGCCTCGTACACGTTCACGCGTTTGCGCAATGCGGCCACCATAAAGATCACGATGATCGACAGCAGAACCAGATTGCTCGCAACCTTCGAGACAGACTGAATTTCGTCTCTCGTCAGATAAACGCTGAAATACCAGACGATGGCGACCATCACGCTGGTCACGCCCGCCATCCAGCCGAACACCACTTTGTCGAGCAGATTGATACGCTGTTTGAGTGACACCGTGATCAAGGCAACGAGTGTGGCAACGTAGGTGGCGATCAAGGTCGGAATGAAGATATCTGATGGATCCTTGGCGCCGAGTACCGCTCGCTGCGCCATGATCGAAAGCGGAATCAGCGTCAGCCCCGACGTTTGCAGCACCAAAAACATGATCTGCGCGTTGCTCGCGGTGTCCTTCTGAGGATTTAATTCCTGCAAACTCGCCATCGCCTTCAAGCCAAACGGTGTCGCAGCGTTATCCAGTCCGAGGAAGTTCGCCGAAAAATTCATCACCATGTGTCCGGTGGCGGGATGATCTTTCGGCACTTCCGGAAAGATGCGCGAGAAAAAAGGTGCGATCAGCCGTGCGATGAAATCAATCGCACCCGCTTTTTCGCCAATTGCCAGAATGCCCAGCCACAGCGTCATCACGCCTGCCAGCGGCAGCGCAATTTCCATCACGGCGATGCGTGCCGAATCAAACGTTCCGTCGATGATGCGCTTGAAAACTTCGCCATCGCCCAGGAATATCCACTGCGCAAGTGCCGCAAGAAATCCGACGATGAAGAATCCAGTCCAGAGGTAGGTAAGTGCCATGCGGCAATGATAAGGGCGGGGTCGCCGCGCAGTGCATGGAAGATCAGATTGACGGAACCGTCGCAGCACGTGCTCCTAGCGCTGCGTTATTCTTCGCGCTCAGTTCAGCTTCTCTTTCCTGATTGTTGGTCCAGTATGAATCCTCGTTTTTTTCTTTTGATGGGCATGGTGCTCGCACTCACGTTAAGCGGCTGCGCCAGCATGCAACGCGAACCTTCGTCGGTAAAACTGGATAACACTTACGTATCGAAAAGTCAGGACAGTCGCGTCCAGTTTTTGATCCTGCACTACACCAGCGACGCCTTTGAGAAGTCCCTCAAAATTCTCACCGAAGGCCCGGTGTCGAGCCACTACCTGATCGACATCAATCCGCCGACTGTCTACAGTCTGGTTGACGAATCTAAGCGTGCGTTCCACGCGGGTGTGAGCCGCTGGGGCAATGCGGCGGCGCTGAACGCAGCCTCCATCGGCATCGAAATTGTCAATCTCGGTGATCGTAAGACAGCCGAACGAACGGTCTGGTTTGACTATCCCGACAAGCAGATTGATGTGGTGATCGCGCTCGTCAAGGACATCGTCAAACGTCATCAGATTCGTGCGGATCGCATCCTCGGTCACAGCGATATTGCGCCGGGCCGAAAGGTTGATCCGGGGCCACGTTTTCCATGGAAACGCCTCGCCGATGAAGGCCTGATCCCGTGGCCGGATGCCGCGTACGTTGGGGTGAAGAAATCGGTCTACGAACAGCAGTTGCCGGACATTGCGTGGTTTCAAAAGCAGCTTGCTATCTACGGATACGGAACGCCGCAGACAGGCCAGATGGACAAGGGCACGCGCGACGTGCTGGAGGCGTTTCAACTGCGCTTTCGGCAGAGCAAATTTGACGGGCAGCCCGATGCCGAAACCGCCGCTATTCTTGATGCGATGACGCGGCCCGAGGCGTTGGTGAAGTAGTGTGGCGATCGCTCGTTATTCCGCTGATTACAACTTGCGCGTTTGCGGCGTGCAATCACGTAACAACGCGCACCATGTCTCTGCCCGCTGATCGCATGTCGGCGCTTGACGCTGAATTGGCTGACGTCGTCAGCGATCCGCAACGGCCACTTGCCAGCCTATCTGTGCTCGCAATAAAGAACGGTGAAGTGGTTTATCAGAACCAGTTTGGCCATCGCTACATCGATAACGCCAATGCCGCGAACAGCCTGCCTGCAAACGCAGACACGATGTATCGCATCGCCTCGATCTCGAAGCTCGTCACCACGATTGGCGTGATGCGCCTGGTGGAGGCGGGCACGCTTTCGCTTGACGCAGATGTGAGCCGGTATCTCGGCTGGTCGTTGCGCAACCCGCACTTCCCCGACACGCCGATCACGCTCCGGCAGTTGCTCACGCACACCTCGTCGCTTCGCGATGACGCAGGATATTACTGGGAATACACGACACCTATCCGGAACGTGCTGGTTCCGGGCTCACAGCTTTACGGTAAGGGCGCAATGTGGGCGACGAACGCGGCACCCGGACAGTATTTTCAGTACGCAAATCTTCCGTGGGGCGTCATTGGCACGGTGATGGAGCGCGCGACCGGCGAGCGCTTCGACCGCCTGATGCAACGGCTCGTCTTCACGCCGCTCGATATTCGCGGTGGATTTCATCCAGCCGACTTTTCGGCCAGTGATCTTGCCGACGTGGCGACGCTCTATCGGAAACGTAAAGAGATCGGCGGACGAGAAATCTGGGACCCCTCGCCCGCAACCGGGCCGTGGCTTGCCCAAGTGGACGACTATCGAGGCGAACCTCCCGTGCCACGTGCCAGGCCAGACTACATGATCGGCAGCAACGGCACGGCGTTTGGCCCGCAAGGCGCGTGTCGCTTGTCCGCACTCGGACTCGCAAAGCTCATGCGGATGTTGCTGGGGCGCGGCGAAGTGGATGGCGTTCGCCTGCTCAAAGCGGGCACTGTGACGCAAATGCTGGCCACGCATTGGCGGTTCGATGCGACGCGACCCAACGGCGGCACCAGCGAATTCGGCGATGCACAGCAACTGTTCAACCAATGGGGCCTCGGCAATCAGCACTTCATTGACGTGAGCGGCCCGCAGCGTGGCGACCGACTAGTGGAGGGCAGCGGGTTCACGGGTGTCGGCCATCTGGGTGACGCGTGGGGCCTCACGTCCGCTTTTGTGTTCGATCCAAAAACCGGCGATGGCGTAATCTTTCTCGTTGGTGGAATTGGGGCAAAACCAGAAACATCACGCGGCAATTATTCCGCGTTTTATCGGTATGAAGAGCGCATCCTTACATCAATGATTCGGTATGGATTGGGTGTGGCGGTTTTGCGCTAAAGCCGTATTCCGACAGCGTGTCATTCACGTTTGCGCAAAAGACGACCTCCACGCCCTGCCGCGTCAATGCGCTCGCTTCAGCAAGTAGCGGTCGTAAAACGTGGTCATCGCGGCGAACTGAAAATCAGCATTTGCCTTCTTCGCGAATCCATGACCTTCGTCCTCGGCCAGCAGATACCAGACCGGTGAGCCATTGGCGCGCACTTTCTTCACGATCTGTTCGGCCTCGGTGTACGGGACGCGCGGGTCGTTTTTTCCGTGACTGACCATCAACGGTAACCTGATTTTGTCGGCATGCGTGAGTGGCGAAATGCTCTCCAAAAACTTTCTCATGTCCGGTTCGCGCTCGTCACCATATTCGCTGCGGCGCAGGTCGCGGCGATAGGTTTCGGTGTTCTCCAGAAAGCTCACAAAATGCGAGATACCCACCGAGTTAGATGCAGCGGCAAGCCGGTTGCCATACATCATTGAACTCGCCAGCACCATGTAGCCACCGTAGCTGCCGCCCATCACGGCGACACGACTGGCATCGAGATCGGGTTGCGTTTGCACCCAGTCCAGCAATGCGCCGATGTCCTTGACCGAGTCTTCGCGCTTCTTCGCGTTGTCGGCTTCAAGAAAGCGTTTGCCAAAGCCGGACGAGCCGCGCACGTTCGGATAAATCATGGCGTAACCGCGCTCGTTGATCCAGTAATTGCTGCGGCCCCGGAAGCCCGGTCGCGCCTGGCTCTCCGGCCCGCCATGAATCGAGATGATGACTGGACGCTTCCCGGGGAAATCCTTGCCCGATGGACGATGGACGAAGCCCGAAATCGCGAGCCCGTCAAAGCTTTTCCACGCAATCGGTTCTGCTTCCGAGAACGGTCGCTTCACGCCGTGGACAGTTGCGTGCTGCGTCCAGCGCGATACGTTTCCGGTGTCTACATCGAGAGAAAAAACTTCACCCGGCGAGTCAGCCGACTCAATTGCCAACGCCAGATCGCGACCATTCCGGTGCCAGTTTGCCGACGAGATCAAGCCGGGCGGTAGCGGTGGCACTGGCAAGGGTTTCAGGTCGGCGTCGTACAGTTTGAGCTGCGCCTGACCGGACGCGTTCGCGAGCACGGCGATGCGCTTGCCGGTGCGCGCGATGGACCAGCTGTCGACATCGTTTTCGACGTCTTTGGTGACCCACTGCCGGTCACCACTTTTCAGGTCAACGCGTGACAATTTGCCGAAATCACCATCGAATTTTTTACGATACAACCAGCGATCACCGATATTGCCGTCGACATCGGCCTCGCCGGTTCCGATGTCGGTGCGCTTGCCGGTCGCGAGATCAAGCGACCACAGTTTGCTGCTGGTGGAGGACAAAAATTCGCTCGCGATCAGTCGATTTTCACGATCCAGCCAGCGCACAACACGCCAGCCTGCGCCCGGCAAACTGGCGAGCTTGAATCTCGCGTCGGGCTGCTGCGGATCGATGGCGTAAACGTCCACGCTGGCAGTCTCCCGCTTGCCCGTGCGGTCGAGCGCGCGCGCCATGATGATCACTTTATCCTGCGCAAAATTCCACGGCCCCAGCGAATGCAATTCACCGGCAGGCGTAAGCTGAGTCTCCTGCAATGTCTTCGGATCAAGCCGGTAAATCTGCGTTGCCTCATCGCCGCCGGTGTCGCGCGCAAACAGGACGTACTCGCCGCGCTTGGGCTCAAACGCTGCGGCACGCACCGGTTCGCGCCCCTTGGTCATTTGCTGCGGCTTGCCCATCGGATCGGTCAGCAGGAAGAGCTGATTCGTGTTGCCCGCGCGGCGCAGGATCAACATGCCCTGCTCAACAGGATGCCAGCCGACAAACCGGGTCGGCGTAAATTCTCCGTACGGGGCAATTTCGGCGGCTAACGACTGGCTGATAATCGGCACGCCTTCGGTCTTCATGGCAGCGGGGGCCAGCATGCCTTGCCCGCTGGTGGAAAGAGGCGTGTCGCGCTGCGCCTGAGCGGGCGACACCGTCACGAACGTCGACACCAGCATCGACGCCAGCGAAATAGGAAGTCTCGAAAAAATCAGCCGCATACAATCATTTGCGTGAACTCACGCGCTCCTTTTGAATCCGCCTCTTTGGGCGATGCCCCACCCGCATCGGGAGGGGCTGTCTTATCGCCCGCGATTGTGCCAGATATTGCAGCACAGCCCATGCTGAAACCCGCGCAAAATGGGCCTGTCGCCGCTTTGAGACAAATCCGAAGCCTGCCCGATCACCTGGTCAATCAGATCGCTGCCGGAGAAGTGATCGAACGACCTGCCGCTGCGCTAAAGGAGCTGCTGGAAAACGCGGTTGACGGTGGTGCGCGCGCCATTGATATCGAACTGGCTGGCGGCGGCACCGTGCTCATGCAGGTCACGGACGATGGTTGCGGCATCTCGGTAGCCGAATTACCGCTGGCGATTGCGCGGCATGCGACGTCAAAAATCAGCTCTTTGGATGACTTGGAAGCGGTCGCCAGTTTTGGCTTTCGCGGTGAAGCTTTGGCTTCCATCGCGTCGGTCGCGCGGCTGTCGCTCACCAGCCGCCCGGCAGGTGCCGCCAACGCGTTTCGTCTGAAGGTAGAAGGCGGCGAAATTGGCATCCCCGAGCCAGCCAGCGCGCGAAGCGGTACCACTGTCACGGTCGCGGAGCTTTTCTTCAACACGCCCGCTCGCCGTCGCTTTCTGAAGTCTGAGGGAACGGAATACGCGCACTGCCTGGACGCCGTGCGCCGCGTCGGTCTGGTGCGCCCTGAGATCGCGCTGCAACTGACACACAACGGTCGCCCTGTGCAGCGCTGGCCGGTACAAACCTGGCCATCACGCGTTGCTGCGGTGCTCGGTGCAGAGTGGCTGGCGGCGAGTGTGGAAATTGGTGTTGACGCGGGATTGCTGGCCATCGAAGGCTTTGTGCTGAAGCCCAACAGCGCCGTGGCCAATCGTGACGCACAACATCTGTTCGTGAATGGTCGCTGGGTGCGCGACAAAGTGGTTTTGCATGCCATTCGCGACGCAATGCGCGATCAAATGCACGGTGGCGCTGCGCCCGGATTTGTGCTCAAACTCGCACTTGATCCGCGTGCGGTGGATGTCAACGTGCACCCGGCAAAGACAGAGGTGCGGTTCCGCGATTCGCAGGCGGTGCATCAATTTGTGCGCCGCGCTGTAGAGCGCGCCATGAGTGGCAATGCAGCTGAGCAACCGGCGGTTTCGGCGGCGACGAAATTGTTTGGCGCTGCAACACACGCTTCGACGCCACCGGCGAATTCCGCTTGGACCGGAACGTATCCAATGCGATCCGCCCCGCTTGATCTGGGGGTCTCGGAGCGAATCACACCTCACTTTTTTTCGGCAATGCCTGCTACGTCTGAAGCCGGTTCCGCCGCTACGAGTGCTGCACCGCAGCCAGCGGCAACCCCTGCTTTGCCCGCCACCGAATTCCCGCTCGGCTTCGCCATCGCGCAGCTACACGGCATCTATATCCTCGCGCAAAACGTGAATGGCCTCGTGCTCATCGACATGCATGCCGCGCATGAGCGCATCGTCTACGAAGGACTGAAATCGCAGGCATCGCAGGCCGTCGCGACACAACGTCTGCTGATCCCGAGTGTCATCAGCGCCAGCGAAAAAGAGGTTGCTGCGGCTGAGACGCATCGAGAAACGCTGGCACAGCTTGGCTTCGATGTCGGTATCGTTGGGCAACGTGCGTTGACGCTGCGCAGCATCCCCAGCTTGTTGGCCGATGCCGCACCCGAAGGCCTCTTGCACAGCGTGCTCGCCGAACTCGATGAGCTGGGCGTCAGCGCGATGATCGAATCGCGCCGCGATGAACTGCTCTCGACGATGGCCTGCCACGGCGCAGTGCGCGCCAATCGCGCATTGACCGTTGCCGAAATGAACGCGTTGCTGCGCGATATGGAAGCGACCGAACGCGCAGGTTCCTGCAACCATGGTCGCCCGACCTGGTATCAGCTCACGCTCAAGGAGCTGGACGCGCTGTTTATGCGTGGGCGCTGATGGCGCTGCCCGTGGTTCTGCTGGTCGGCCCGACCGCATCCGGTAAGAGCGCCGCAGCGCTTGACCTCGCCGAGCAGTTCAACGCAGAAATCATCAGCATCGATTCGGCGCTGGTGTATCGCGACATGAATGTCGGTACGGCCAAACCGAGCGCGGAAGAGCAGGCGCGGGTGTCGCATCATCTGATCGACTTGATTGCGCCGACTGAGGCGTATTCGGTCGCACGCTTTCTGGTTGATTGTCGAACTGCGATTGATGCCATTCACTCGCGCGGGCGACTGCCGCTTTTAGTCGGCGGCACGATGATGTACGCGAACATTCTGGTACGGGGCTTAAGCGATGTGCCGCCATCTGATGCAACGATTCGTGCTGAAATTTCGCGTGAGCGGGAGCGCGACGGCATTGAAGTTTTGCATGAGAAGTTGCGTCTGGTTGACGCAGTCACGGCGGCGCGTCTACCCGCCACTGACACCCAGCGCATTGAGCGTGCGCTTGAGGTGTGGCGACTGACGGGCGAGCCGCTGTCGTCGCTGCAAGGGCAGCGCAAACCCGCGCTAGCTAACCTCGAAACCCTCGTGCTGCGCTGGATGCCCGAGGATCGGGCGTGGC
>JANXUB010000037.1 GCA_025352105.1 Burkholderiales bacterium
AAAGCACGAGAAAAAGTACGATGAAGACGACTCACGCGGGTCGCCCGCTTGCGCTTTGATCATTCAAGCGTGGTCATCGCGTCAAAAAAAAGTCACCGCGCGATGCGCCCGCGCATTTCATAATTTATAGAAGTGCCCTAAACTAAATTTCTCAAAATTTTTCTGTTCAAAGGCTGCTTGATGTCCACCATGAACCGGTTTTCTGCTCTCACCGCCTGCGCGCTCGCTCTGGCCATCACGGGCGTCACCTCCGTCACCGCCAACCCGCTACGCTGGGCTGGCGCAGGCGATCCACAAACGATGGATCCGCATTCGCAAAACGAAGGCCTCACCAATTCGGTCAACCAGCAGGTCTACGAATATCTGACTGCTCGCGACAAAAAACTGGTGATTGGGCCCGGTCTTGCCACCGAGTGGAAGCAGATTGATGCGCTCACATGGCAATTCAAACTGCGCCGCGGCGTCAAGTTTCATGACGGCACGCCGTTCACGGCCGACGACGTCGTGTTCTCGCATGAGCGCGCGAAGTCGCCGACCTCGCAAATTCGTGTCTACGCCAATCAGTCCGGCACTGCTCGAAAGATTGATGATTTCACGGTGGAATTCAAGCTGGCCCAGGTCAACCCGATATTCCTCGATCACATCAACACGATTTACATCATGAGCAAATCGTGGAGCGAGAAAAACAATTGCACCACTCCGCTCGACTACAAAAACAAGGAAGAAAAATACACCTCGCTCCATGCCAATGGCACAGGGCCTTATCGCCTTGTCAGCCGTGAGCCCGACATCAAGACGATCTGGAAGCGAAACGACACGTGGTGGGGCAAGCACGAAGGCAATTTGACATCGATTACGTATTCGTCGATCAAAAATGACTCGACACGGCTGGCTGCGCTCATCTCCGGTGAAGTTGATTTCGTGCTCGATCCGCCGCCGCAGGATTTGGAGCGGCTTGAAAAGACGCCGGGCGTCAAAGTCATCAAAGGCATCGAAAATCGTGTCGTCTTCATCGGTATGGACCAGGCGCGCGACGAGCTTTTGTATTCGAACGTGAAAGGCAAAAATCCGTTCAAGGACAAGCGTGTGCGTCAGGCGATGTATCAGGCCATCGACATCGAGGCCATCAAGACCAAGCTCATGCGCAACCAGGCCTTCCCGACTGGCTCTCCGACGCCATCGCCGCTCGGCTCGTTCAACGATCCGACCATCGAAAAACGGCGTCCGTTTGACGTGCCCGCCGCCGGCAAATTGATGGCTGAGGCCGGTTATCCGCAAGGCTTTGAAGTGACCCTGCATTGCCCGAACAATCGCTACATCAATGACGAAAAGATTTGTCAGGCGCTGGCGGCCATGTGGGCCAAGATCAACATCAAGGTCAAGCTCGACGCACAGCCGCGCGCCGTGTACTTCCCACGCCTCGACAAGCTTGACACGTCCCTCTACATGCTCGGATGGGGCGGCGCGATTACCGATGCAGAAACGGTTTTGACGCCAGTGTTGCGCAACCGCGGTGCCAGCGGCGTCGGTGATTACAACTACGGCAACTACAAGAACGCCAAACTGGATGAAGCCGCAGCAGCCTCCAGCAAAGAGCCCGATGCCAAAAAGCGCGAAGCACTCATCAAGCAGGCCCTCCTCGCGCACAATGAGGAAATCAACACGTTACCGCTGCACCGTCAGGTCATCCCGTGGGCCGCACGCAGCAACGTCAACGTCGTGCATCGCGCCGACAACTTCGTTGAGTATCAATGGATCACAGTGAAGTAGCCTCATAGTCAGGTGACATTCAGCTTGCACGTTGCAATCTCCGTCCGTCGGCGTTTGTGACGTGCTCGCGCATTACGTGCCGCACGCACCTGGGCCCCTCCGAGTCAGCGCGTTGTGCCTGCGCCGTCATTTAGTTTTTGTGGAATCCTCGTAGATGAAATTATTTACCGCCTGGGCAATGTGTCGTGCTCTCGTATTGACCGCCTGCGTGGCCCTTACCGGCACCACGTTCGCGCAAACGCCCGTGACGGTGGTCGAGTACTACAACAAGACCGTCGCCGCCTACTTTCTTACCGGTCGCGCAGCGGAACAAACGGCCCTCGACGCTGCAACCGATTTTCAGCGCACGGGTATGACGTTTCAGGCGGTCGATGCTGCGAGCGCGGGGACGACGTTGTCAACGGTGTGTCGCTATCGCATTCTGGTGAACGCGGGTTCTGGCGTGAATTCGCACTTTTACGGCTTGAAAGCCGATTGTGATTTGCTCGCGGCGAGCGCGCTACCCAACTTCTTCAACGAAGGGCTGGATTTTGCGATCACCAAACCGGCCACCAGCACCACGTGCCCGGCCTCAGCTCCGGTTGCGGTCTATAGAACGCTGCGCGCCGGAACAACGATCAACACGCCCAACCACCGCTACACCGTCAGCGTAAACAGCTATGTCGACATGCAGCGTCAGGGCTGGACCGGTGAAGGCGTAGTTTTCTGCGTCGGCAGTGCAACCGACAGTTCGCCGCGCATCGCGCTCGCCGCATCGTCGACTCTGCAAAATGTTTGCGCCGTACCGCGTGCCGGAACCAGCGATCGTCTGGGCAATGTCGCCTCAGAAAAGAGCTGGCTGCGCTCGTGGATTGATGAGACCTACCTCTGGTATCGCGAGGTACCGACGGATTTGAACATCGGAATCTACAGCACCCCGCTCAGCTATTTCGAGGCTTTGAAGACGCCCGCTGTGACGACATCTGGCACCGCAAAGGACAAATTCCACTTCACCTACGACACCGTGGTCTGGAACGCGCTCTCCAGCGGCGGCAGTACGGTGGATTACGGCGTAGATTGGGCGGCCATTTCAAACTCGCCACCAAGAAAATGGATCGCAGCCGTGGTCACACCCGGCACGCCAGCAGCCAGTGCGGGTCTGATGCGCGGGGACTCGATCATTTCGATTGACGGTGCCAACTTTTCAAACGGCTCGGCCAACACACTCAGAGCTGGCCTTTCTCCCTCGGTATCGGGTGAGAGCCATGTGTTTGTTGTGCAGGCTGCGGGCTCAACGACAACGCGCAGCCTCACACTCGTCGCAGGCAACGTCACGGCCGTGCCAGTACAGAACGTTGCAACGTTGACCAGCAACACAGGCGTGAAATTTGGCTACATGCTGTTCACGACCCACGTCGCCACTGCCGAGGCGCAACTAGCGCAAGCGGTGTCGTTTTTGAAGCAGCAAAACGTGACCGAACTGGTGCTCGATCTGCGCTACAACGGCGGCGGGTATCTGGACATTGCAGCCGAGCTTGGCTACATGATTGCAGGGCCAGCGCGCACCAGCGGAAAGACGTTTGAGCGTCTTGCCTTCAACGAAAAAAATCCGTTCGGCTTTACGGCCAGCGATCTCACGACACCTTTCTACACAACGGGTCAGGGTTTCTCTCTGTCGACCAGCAGCGTGCTGCCCACGCTCAATCTTGGTCGTGTCTATGTCCTAACGTCTCCTGACACCTGTTCCGCCAGCGAAGCCGTCATTAACGGTCTGCGCGGCGTGGGTATCGACGTGGTCACCGTCGGCAGCACCACCTGCGGCAAACCTTACGGATTCTTTGCGACCGACAATTGCGGAACGACGTATTTTGCGATCCAGTTTGTCGGCGTTAACAATCTCGGGCTCGGCGACTACTCCGACGGCTTTGCTGCGAATTGTGCCGCCAACGATGACTTCACGAAGCCGCTCGGCGATCCTACCGAGGGCCAGCTAGCCGCCGCTTTGCGCCTGAACCTGACCGGCGTCTGCGCTCCAAGTGCTGCCGCGCTCTCACAGCCGAAGCGAGCGTCCAGCGTGGACGACGCAGACGCCGTGCGCGACCCGCGCGCTCTCTTCAAGCAGCAGCGCATTCTGGGTTTACCGCGCTAGATTGAAATTCGGCCAGCCCTAGTGCTGCTGGCTCCGGCAGGAATTGTGTGGTTGCAGAGGCCCCGCATTTGATCCAGAGGGGACGGTCGAGCGTTCGTCAGTGGACGTGCCCGCGTTGCGTCGCTGAAGGTAAAGCGATAAAACGATGGGCTGGTAAGACACTTCGACCGTGCAGCACACGGCTATCCTTTGAGCGGCTCAACTTCCCGTCCTGAAGACGCTGCGCTTTTTCGTACCGAAGCGCTTGCGGAACAACACACTGCAACCGAAGGGCGCATCGTCCTGGCGCCACGCTTGCCGATGACTTTCGTCGCGCTTGCCGCGATCGCCGTTGCCGCCGCCGTCATTGCGGCGCTCATGCTGGGCTCGTACACGCGTCGTGCGACTGTGACCGGGCAACTGGTGCCCGCCGCGGGCGTATTGCGCGTATTCACGCCACAGGCTGGCGTGGTGCTTGAAAAGCGCGTAGTCGAGGGTCAACCGGTCAAGAAGGGCGACATCATGTTTGTGCTCGGCAGCGAGCGCTTTGGTGTTGGAGCGCGTGATTTGCAGGCCGATATCGGCGCACAGATCGGTGAGCGCAAACGGCTGCTGGAACTGGAATTAGCGCGCAGCGCCCGTACTGAGCGCGAGGACCTGGGACACTTGCAACGGCGTGCAGCGACGCTGCGGAGCGAGGGTGAAGCCATTGCTCGACAAATCGAGCAACAGCGCCAGCGCGTCACGCTCGCCGAAGAAGCAAAGAAGCGCTACAAAGGCCTTGCCGAGCGGGACTACATCGCAGGCGAACAGTTAACGCAGAAGGAACTTGAACTGTCAGAGCAACAGTCAAGACTGACTGCGCTGCAACGCGACCAGATTGCAAACCAACGTGAAGTTGCCTCGACCCAGCGCGAGGCTGACGCGCTTAAAGGCCGCAGCGATAGCCAGAACGCCGTCATTCAGCGAAGCATTTCCAGTTCGTCGCAGGAATTGACCGAACTTGAGGCTCGGCGTCGCGTGGTGATCACCGCGCCTGAGTCGGGCACCGCAACGCTGGTCTCAGCGGAGTTGGGACAGCTGGCCGATCTGGCGCGACCGTTGGTAACGCTGCTACCGGCCGCCTCTCCGCTTGAAGCTCGACTCTATGCGCCGAGCCGCACTGTGGGTTTCGTGAAAGTGAGCGACAAAGTGGCGCTGCGGCATCAAGCCTTCCCATATCAAAAATTTGGGCAACAGGCGGGGCTTGTGACAGCGGTATCGACGAACGCGGTACCCAGCACCGAGCTTGTGGGCTTCAATCTGCCCGACACCACGGCTGGCGAACCGGTTTATGCCATCACTGTTGAATTGGCGGCGCAAACGATCAACGCCAGCGGGCAATCGCGTCCTTTGCAAGCGGGCATGCGGGTCGATGCCGACATCTTTCAGGAAACCCGCAAACTCTATGAATGGCTGCTGGAGCCGCTGTTCAGCGTGACCGGGCGGGTGCAGCGATGAAGATACTGGATAGCCTCGCCACGGGCTTGCGTCGGCGGCTGCCGATGATTCTGCAAACCGAAGCTGCGGAATGCGGCCTCGCCTGCATTGCCATGATCCTCGGTCGCCACGGAACGATCACGGATATGACGACACTTCGTGCGCGCCATTCGATATCGATGAAGGGGATCACCCTGTCGACGCTGGCGCGCATCGCCGAATCCGAACACTTGGGCACGCGCGCGGTGCGCCTCGAACTCGACGAGCTCTCCAAACTTCGCCTGCCCGCGATCCTGCATTGGGATCTGAACCACTTTGTGGTGCTGCGCTCGGTGAGCGGCGGCAAGGCGACGTTGCACGATCCCGGCATTGGCGAGAGACGCATGGGGTTCGACGAGTTGTCGCGCCACTTCACCGGCGTTGCGCTGGAAGTTTGGCCCGACTCGGGTTTCGCGCCCAAGGTCGAGCGCACGCGACTCTCGCTCGGTCGACTGGTTGGCGAAATCGCCGGTTTCTGGCCGACGCTGGGGCAAATCTTCCTGCTTTCGCTGGCCCTTGAAGTGCTGGTGCTGGTGGGCCCTCTTCTGATGCAGTGGATCCTCGATCACGTGATCGTGTCTCGCGACGGCAATTTGCTGACGACGCTGGCGATTGGTTTCTTGTTGTTGCTGGTGCTGCAACAAGCCTTTGGTCTGGCGCGCTCGTGGATACTGCTCGTGGTCAATGCATCGGTGCGCGTGCAATGGCGATCTAATGTCGTGGCGCACATGATGCGCCTGCCGCTGGCGTATTTCCAGAAGCGCCACCTGGGTGACATCGTGTCGCGGATCGGTGCCATCGACGAGATTCAGCGCGTATTGACCAATACGTTTGTTGAAGCGGTTTTTGATGGCTTGTTGGTGTTACTGACACTGGCGATGATGTTCATTTACAGCCCTGCAATGTCCGCGATTGCGCTGGTCGCCGTGGTGCTGTATCTGATCGTTCGACTCATCTGGCTGCGCCCGCTTTATCTCGCGACCGAAGAGCAAATCGTTCGCGGTGCCACACAAGCAACACATCTACTGGAATCGATTCGCGGTATTCGCGCCATCAAGCTTTTCGCGCGACAGCAGGAACGCAAGGCCGCGTGGCAAACGCTCTTGGTTGGCGAAACCAATGCCACTTTGTCGATACAGAAAATGCAGATTTTCTATCGACTGATGAATGCCTCAATTTCGGGGGCGGTCAACATTGCGTTGCTCTGGCTCGGCGCGCAGCAGGTGCTCGCTGGCAGCATGACGGTGGGGATGTTGATGGCGTTTCTGGCGTATCGAAGCCAGTTCGATGGCCGCGTGAGCTCGCTCATCGATCACTTGATTAATTTCAAGATGTTGCAGCTGTACGGCGAACGGTTGGGCGATCTGGTTTTGACCGAGGCGGAACCGAGTGGCCGCTACATTGAGAACCGTAGCGGCGATGCGCCAACGATCCATCTGGACGATGTTGGCTTTCGCTATGCACCGCATGAACCCGATGTGCTGAGCCACGTTACGCTTTCGATCAAGGGCGGTGAATTCGTCGCCATCACTGGCGATTCGGGCGGCGGCAAAACGACGCTGGTGAACGTGTTGCTGGGCGTGCTCGATCCGAGCGAAGGCCGTATCCGCATTGGCGAGCAGCCGTTAGCGCAGTTCGGCGTTGAAAACTGGCGTCGCAGCGTCGGTACGGTCATGCAGGATGACACACTGTTCGCTGGATCCATTGCCGACAACATCTGCTTCTTTGATCCGAAAGCCGACATGGCGCATGTTGAACATTGCGCCGCGCTGGCCGCGGTAGATGAAGACATCAACAAGATGCCCATGGCCTTCCAGACGCTGGTCGGCGACATGGGAACGTCGCTCTCTGGCGGACAAAAGCAGCGAATCCTGCTGGCGCGGGCGCTCTACAAGCGGCCGAAGGTGTTGATTCTCGATGAGGCGACCAGTCACCTCGATGCGCGCCGCGAAGCCGAGGTGAACGCCGCGATCCACGGTCTTGCGGTGACGCGGATCGTGGTGGCGCATCGTGCGGAGACAATTGCGGCCACCTCGCGCGTCATTGAGCTCAAAGACGGGAAGATCATGTTTGATGGCCCGACCGCGACGTATATGCAGCAAGGCCCGTGGTCACGTGCATAGCGTGACCACTCTGCGGCGCTCACTCAGGGTGAGATCACCTGCCGCATTGATACGCGCGGTGTTCGGTGCCGCCATTTGCTTTCTGGCAACACCTGCCAGCGCAGACACCCTGGGCGTCACACTTCGGCAATCACTTGCGCTCTCGCAAGCAGATGCGGCTCCGGCGCGCACAGACGGCAAACTCGACTTTCCAGTCATGGCCCGACCACAGGACTGGCTCCCCAACCAAGCCAGTTGCGCCGATGCGACCCGCTCACCGCCGTGGCAGCAGTTGGCGTTGGGCGACGCCATTGAATTTGTGCTCTGCCAAAGCCCTGCGTTGCGTCAGGCACTAGCCAGCATCGACGAACAACGCGGCACAGTCATGCTGGGCGAGGTCGCGTATCGACCGCGGCTCACGGCTAACGCAGAGCTTTCGCGTGACCGTATTCCAATCAACAACAGCGCGGCGTCGGCAGTCGGCGCAAGCCTCACCGGCGCGATTGGGCTCTCTTGGACGCTGTTTGACTTCGGACAACGCGATGCGACACTGAGCGCCGCGCGCGCAGCCCTTGCTGCGGCGATTTCGTCTCAAGACAACGTACTCTTGCAAACGCTGTCAGATGTGCTTCGCGTCTACGCTGATGCGGCGACCGCGTGGGCGCGACTTGATGCGTCTATCGAGACAGAGCGCGTCGCGGGTGTCACCGAGGAGATTGCGACCGCGCGCCACGCCGCATTGGTCGGTACTCTGCTGGAAAAACTTCAGGCGCAAACCGCTCGCTCGCAGGCCGCGCTGGAGCGTGTTCGCGCTCAGGGGGCGTGGGATGTCGCCCGAGGCGCACTAGCGTCTGCCATGGGCCGTCCAGTGTCACAACAGATGGCTTTGGCCCCGCTACGAGGCGTTCGCGGTCTGGCCGAAGATAGCTTGCGCTTCGCCGCTGTACGTGAAGAGGCGCTGGCCCAGCATCCCCGGTTGCGCGCCCTGCGCTCGGAGCGCGAGGCGACTCAGGCAAGACTGGATGCGATTCGCGCCGATGGACGCGGTGCAGTGGCGTTAAACAGCAATCTGGGCGTTACCCGTGGCCTCGGCAGTGGCGGAACCACGGACCGGTCGCTAGGTGCCTCGCTGAGCGCGTCCATTCCACTGTTCAACAAGACCGAGCAGCAAGCGCGCGAATTGCAGGTGCTGGCGCAAATTACGGCTCGCGAGGCAGCAATCGTCGCTGCTGAGCGAGAGATTGAACTTGAGCTTTGGCGTGCCACTCAGCAGGCAAGCGGCGAATCAGAAAATGTGCGCGCTTCGCGCTTGCTTTTAAGCAATGCGGAAGCTGTCTACAACATCGCACTGGGTCGCTTCAAAAGTGGTGTTGGCTCAATGCTGGAGATGCTCAGCGCGCAGACAGCGCTAGCCAGCGCCACTGCGGCAGCAACACAGGCTGAAATCACATCATTGGCGGCACGCGTTCGGTTGAGTCTCGCTGTAGGGCGCATGCAACTGGCGAAGTAAAAAACCGCATTCAGCGCAATAAAAAAGGCTCCAGAGGAGCCTTTTTTTGTCCCACCGTATCGATCGGTCAGACTTCGCCAGCGACTGGCGTCGGCGCAGGCGTCGGTGTCGGGCCGCCACATGGCGGCGGTGGCGAGCCGCAAGGAGGGCGACGATGCCACCAGTAGCTACCGCCAGCAACGCTATTCATTTCTTCTAAAGTCAAAATTCTCATGAGAACCTCCGGTTTGTGAGTCCCGTCGCCGGGCTTGAAAGAGAACTGACGCTGTTCAGGCCATCAGATGAAACTGAATGTAGAGCAGCTTATTCGTTCCTGTCAAATCTATGACGCAGATATATGAATTTTTGGAATAAACGAAAGTTCCTGTCTATTTCCACACAATATGCCCATGGCATTTACAAATATTAATTACCTATGAAAATCAAGATTCGTCGCTCAGCCGCTTTGTGTCTCGTTTCCGCACATTTCCATCTGATGACAGATTCTTAAATATTTATACGAAAGAGACTTTGCAAAGCGCACGGCGATGGCGCTTCCAAAGTGATCGTTTCGATTGATGTGACAAAAAGCGTCAACCGCGGATCATGCACTGACGCAGCAATGCCACGACGGCAAGCGCAGTAAATCAAGCGGCTGCCGCCGCGCATTACTTCGGTGCGGATCGATGCGGGCACGTGTGGAGGCGACGCCATGTCAAGAGCGCAAGCAGCATGCCGTCACTTCATAAGTGTCACAACACCAGTGATGACGTGAGCAAGACGCGCGCGGCCAGCGTGCTCGTCGCCAGTCCGTTTCATCGCCTCTGGCGAAATAAAAAAAATGACCTATGAAGGTCCATTCTTCTAGCGCGCGACTATCGTCGCCTGCGACTAAACCGATCCGCTAGGCGCTGACGCTGTTGACGCCGGCGTAGGCGCAGGCGCGGGTGTGCCACCGCAAGGTGGTTTTGGACAACGGCGATAGCAACCACCAGCGACTGCATTCATCGCTTCGAAAGTAAGTATTCTCAATCGTCACCTCTTCAGTCATCTGCAAAGCACATCAGCCAGCCAGATAGCCCGTTTCGATCTCATAACGAATTCGTAGGTATCTGCGTAATCGCGGCACCGCAAAGGAAACGCATAGACGACGATCTAAAAAATCGCGAAGTAGCGGCGGGCGCTCGCATGCAATGTAGGCAGCCTTGTTGTTGTAGAGATCGGCACCACCCACGAGGCCTACATGATCCCAATGTCGACACACCTGAATGACAGCGGGCACATGCGTGACACCTCGCTTCAGAAGTGCGAGAGCGCGGTGATATCCGTTGTTCAGGATCAGACGATTTTGATAGCGAACGACAGTGAGAACGTTGCCTGGGAAGCCAATTTCGAGGGCAAGCGTTTGCGCGACATGACCACGCCCTATCGGTACGACCCCCTCTAAGGCACGTGCTTGCAGGAGACGAGCATCATGATTATCAGAGGCGAAGGTCGCCGAGTCGCCACGCTGCTCAAGCAGTTGCAGCGCGTGCGACGGTGCCTGAAGGGGCAGGCACAGTTGTGCCAATGCCAGGTCGGTGATTGTTCCGGCACCAATGGCCTGACCGTGAGCGGCTACGGTCGTCATATTTATTCGCGGCAGCGCCACAATCAAATGCGCCAGCGGCACCATGCCAAACGCAACCGGCACTTGATCAAATTCGCGCTGAACATGTGGTGTGCCCAGAAACGCTTCGCAGTGCGCTTTCATGCCATCAGGCAAAGGAAATACGCCGGGGAGTTCCTCGGGATAAGCCTCCGCGATGGCGACTGCCTGATAAATGTCCGCCGCCTCGCGCCACGCCTCCGACAAATCCATCGGCGTGGAGCCACCCACTGCGCCTGTTCCGGGCACGGTCAAATCGGCAAACTCACGAGCAAAAGCCAGAAAATCCGCAAGCCCAGTCGTGCCCATTAAGTGCAATATCTCGTCGCAGCGTTCCGGAAGCACTAATGCCGCAGTCTGCGCTCGCGGCGGTGTGGGCGGCAACGACAGTGGCTCGACGAAAACCACGGGGGCCGAATCGGCAGACGCAATCGGTGGCTTGGGAGGCGGTGGCAACATGGGGCGACTTTCTACTTGCACAAAAATTGCGTTGGCCTCGAATGCGAAGCCGTTCTCGCAGATCATAATTTTGCTACAGCGCCGTCAACACCACGCGCTCCCAAACCGAAGCGCACCTATCTTTACAAAATGCGCCCAAGTGGCCAACCCGTTTCACGCACAGATTTTTGGGCGTAAAGCGCAGCATCAGAAATGCCTTTTTGCAGATAAATAATCTACGGCCTCGCGATATTTTTCGGCTACATCATTTCGTCGTCGGCAAACGAAATTGCGGTGATAGGCAAGGCGACGCTCGCGGCCATCGCGCAGACGGGCAACACATCACCTTTTTGGAGCCGTCATCGCGCCCGCAGCAGGCTCTTCAGGCAAGCGACACAACACGCCGCTCAGGCGGAAGCCACGTTTCGTGATGCCACTAATGGTTTCCTTGTTCACAAACGACGAGAAGCACGATAAAGTCGTGGCTTCACACAGCGTGAATCGGTGGGAAATCATCTCGTTCAAACGCTATTTTCGTTGTGAACAGTGCACTTCAAGGAGGATCATTTTGAAACGTTCATTCGCAATACCCCTAATCGGCGTCGCTGGCATCGCGAGCATTGCGGGCCTCGCGGGCTGCGGCTCAGATAATGGCATCGTATTCAATACGCCACCCAGCTTTGTCGGCGGCGTCGTACAACGCGCTACGTTTGATGGCACCAGCAACGACTTGTTGACGGCTGGGCTTGGTAAATCCGGCTTACAAAGTGCGGTGTCACCAACAATTGCCGATGCGGCCGCTCCCACGGCCACCGAGCTACGACGGCTGGCGATTTACAACAACTATCGTGCACTGGTCGACACCACCACGAACGGCGGCTTCGGTGTGCTGTTTGGACCGAACATTGATGCCAACGGCGTCGTCGGCACTAACGAAGGCCGAATCGCCGGCACCGAATACATGGCTTACGGCGACGACGGCACCGGCAAGCAAAACGTCACGATGGTCGTGCAAATCCCGTCCACCTTCAATACCAGTGCGCCATGCATCGTCGCGGCTGCGTCGTCGGGTTCGCGTGGCGTATACGGCGCAATTGCAACGGCGGGCGAATGGGGTCTCAAAAAAGGCTGCGCTGTTGCCTACACAGACAAGGGAACGGGCAATGGCGCGCATGACCTTGCCACCAACACCGTGTTTGACTTGTTCGGTCGCCCGACTACAACGGTTGTCGGTGCACAGTTTGCAGCGACAACGCCCGCCGGAACCACCGCCAACAACCGTATCGCGTTCAAGCATGCACATTCGCAGCAGAATCCGGAAAAAGACTGGGGCAAGTTCACGCTGCAGGCGATCAAATTTGCGCTCTATGCAATCAACGAGGAACTGGCTCCGAAAGTCAGTACCGCGAGCACCGTGAAATTCACGCCGGACAACACACTGGTCATCGCATCAAGCGTGTCGAACGGTGGCGGCGCGGCGCTGCAGGCGGGCGAACTGGATACTGAAAATTTGATCGATGGCATCGCCGTTGGTGAGCCACAAATTCAGCCCGATGGAACGGGCGGTGCTGTCGTCAAGTTTGGCGCCAATACGGTCACCAATGGCGGCAAGAGCCTGATGGATTACACGGCGCAAGCCATGCTCTATCAACCGTGCGCAGCACTGGCTGCGTCAGTCGCAACGGCGCCCGCCGCGGCGTTTGTCAACGCAGCAGCGGGTGCCAATCGCTGTGCGTCGCTGGCGGCAAAGGGCCTGCTCAGCGCCACCACAACGGCCGCGCAAGCCGATGAAGCTTTGACAAAAATTCGCGCTGCCGGGTGGTTGCCCGAATCTGATTTGCTGCTGGCCTCGCACTTCGCTTTTGCGGTACCCGCCATCGCAGTCACCTACGTCAACACCTACGCACAAGCCAATGTTGCTGACAATATTTGTGGTTACGGATTCGCAGCAACGGGTGCCGATTTCAAACCAACGGCCGTTGCTCCCGCAGCATTCGCTCGCCTCTTCGGCACAGGCAACGGCATTCCGCCTTCCAGCGGTATCAACATCGTGAACTTCAACAATCCGGGCGGTGCGATCCTCGAAGGCGCGGGCTCAGCGTCCGCTGGCGGCAAATTTGACTACAACCTCGACGGCGCACAATGCATCGCCGCCAAAGTGAACGATGCGACGGTCGCGGCCAACATCAAGGCTGTGCAGCGCAGTGGCAAGCTGCAAGGCAAACCAACCATCATCGTACATGGTCGCAATGATGCACTGGTGCCGGTGAATCACGCTTCGCGGCCCTACGTTGCGCAAAGCCTCGTCGCGCAGGGCAGCAATGCCAAATTGAGCTACATGGAAGTCACCAACGCGCAGCACTTCGACGCCTTTCTCGGCAACGCCGCGCTCGCGGGCTATGACTCGCGCTTCATCCCGCTGCATGTTTACTTCAACCGCGCGATGGACGCGATGTACGAGACCCTGAAGAACGGGAAGGCACTGCCGCCATCGCAAGTCGTTCGCACAACGCCACGCGGCGGCACCGCAGGCGCGGCACCCGCCATCGGTGCTGGCAACGTCCCCGCGTTCAGCGCAGCACCGACGGCGGCGGACGCGATTACGTTTAGCGGCAATACGCTGACCATTCCGCAGTAGCGCAACAGCACGCTCTCCCTGCGGGGGGGGCGTCGGGCGTAGAGCCCAAACTTCAAACGAAGCAAATCCGGCGTAATTTCGCGTAGCCTTGGGGCTCTATCGTCCACGGAGCGCAACCTTGCCCTCGACCGCATACCCTCACCTGCTCGCCCCGCTTGACCTTGGCTTTACGACGCTCAAAAACCGCGTGCTGATGGGTTCAATGCACACTGGGCTTGAGGACAAAGCCGAGCATTTTCCGCGACTCGCGGCCTATTTCGCCGAACGCGCGCGGGGCGGTGTGGCACTGATGGTCACCGGTGGTTATGCACCAAATATTGAAGGATGGCTGTCGCCATTCGGCTCGCGCCTGGCGTCTTCTTCCGCAGCTAAAAAGCACGTACAAATTACCGACGCGGTACATGCTGAAGGCGGCAAAATCGCCCTGCAAATCCTGCATGCGGGTCGCTACGGTTACTCGCCCTTGTCAGTCGCGCCATCGAGGCTCAAGTCGCCAATCACGCCGTTCACGCCGCGTGCGCTCTCTGCGAGTGGCATCGAGCGGCAAATTCGCGGCTTCGTTCGTTGTGCGAAGCTCGCTCGCGAGGCTGGATACGACGGCGTTGAGATCATGGGCTCCGAGGGCTATTTCATCAATGAATTCCTGACGACTTACACCAATCGACGTACTGACGAATGGGGCGGCAGCTACGAAAATCGCATGCGCCTGCCGGTCGAAATTGTGAGCCGGGTGCGTGAAGCGGTGGGGCTGGATTTCATCATCATTTTTCGGTTATCGCTGATCGATTTGATCCCCGGCGGCAGTTCATGGTCTGAAGTCGTTCAACTGGCAAAGGCCATTGAAAAGGCAGGCGCGACGATCATCAATACTGGCATCGGCTGGCACGAAGCGCGGGTGCCCACCATCGCAACGAGTGTGCCGCGCGCCGCATGGACGTGGCTGACGAAAAAGCTCAAGCCTGAACTCTCGATTCCGGTCATCACATCAAACCGCATCAACGTTCCAGAGGTCGCTGAACAAGTGCTTGCCGATGGTTGCGCCGACATGGTTTCGATGGCGCGCCCTTTCCTCGCCGATCCGGAATTTGTGAAGAAAGCAGCCGAAGGTCGTCGCGACGAAATCAATGTTTGCATCGGCTGCAATCAGGCTTGCCTCGATCACATCTTCGCGCAAAAAATGTCGTCGTGCCTGGTTAATCCTCGCGCTTGCCACGAGACCGAGCTGGTTTACAAGCCAACGCCGAAGCGCCGCAAATTCGCGGTCGTCGGCGCGGGTGCCGCAGGCATTGCTGCGGCGACTGTGCTCGGTGAACGTGGGCACGAAGTGCACCTGTTCGAAGCCGCCGACAAAGTCGGTGGCCAGCTCAACATGGCCGCCAGCATTCCGGGCAAAGAAGAGTTTCACGAGATGCTGAAATACTTCAAACGGAAGCTCGAAGTGACGGGTGTCAACGTCCACCTCAACACGCGCGCTGACGCCGAACTGTTGGCAGCGGGCAACTACGAAGAAGTTTTTCTCGCGTCCGGCGTGACCCCGCGCGACCCGAAGATTCCGGGGCAGGATCATGCGAAGGTGCTGTCGTATGTGGACGTCCTCGCCCACAAAAAATCAGTCGGGCAAAAGGTAGCCATCATCGGTGCTGGTGGCATCGGCTTCGACGTCGCAGAGTTCCTCGTCAAGGGCGATCATTCGCCTACGCTGCATCTTGATGAATGGCTGGCCGAGTGGGGCGTCGTCGATCCGGAACTGGCCCCCGGCGGTGTCGTCAAACCGAAGCCCACGCCACCGGCACGACAAATCACGCTTTTGCAACGCAAAGCTGGAAAACCGGGCGCAGGCCTCGGCAAAACGACCGGCTGGATCCATCGCGCCGAACTCAAATCACGCGGCGTCGAAATGGTCGGTGGCGTGAACTACGAAGAGATCAGCGATCAGGGTTTGCTGGTGACTTATGGCGAAAAGCGCGAAAACGCGGCATGGCTCGATGTCGACAACATCGTGATGTGCGCCGGACAAGTTCCGCTGCGCGAACTGGTCGAGCCTCTCACGGCCAAAGGCATTAAAGTCACGCTCTTGGGCGGCGCGGACGTGGCCTCCGAGCTGGACGCCAAACGCGCGATCAATCAGGCGAGCTACGCGGCAGCGGCGGCTTAATTGCCTGCAACTGCAAGACGACGGAACTTGTTTAAGAATCGAGTGAGTCGCACCCGTTACCTGCACTAAGCGGATGCGTCTCCAGCGCCAAACAAATCGCCTCGAATCCCATTCCTTAGCATCTCATAAATCACGCTCAAAAACAGCTCCCTACTCGCCTCGTCTGGCCCTAGAAGCTTGGTTGCGATTTCGCGATGCGAAAGCATTGCCGCGCTGATCGCCTGAATTGCCGCCTTTGGTAAATCCGCGCGCATGGCCTGATCGCGTGGATTGTTTTGCACTTGCGCCATTACGGTGGCGTCGCCGCGCAACCGTTCGGACACATGTACCGCGAACGCCACTTTGTCTCTGTCGCTGATGGCTTTGCCGAGTGCTTCGTTCAACCGCGCTATCAACTCAGACAAATATTTCTTTTCCCGATCCCGCGCATCCCGAGTGCCGTTGTCAGTGATACCAAACAACTCCGGCGCAGGTGCATTCGCCGCCACGCCTTGCAGCGTTGCGCCACGCGTGGCTTTGAAGTGTGTCAGCGTCAAATCACCCAAATCCACCTGCTCGGGTGACACGCCTTTCAGCCGCTTGCGCAGCAGTCTCGCGTACGCCGAAAACGCCTCCAGACTAGGGTCGGCAAAGTCCACCAGTTGCGCCACATACTCATAGCTGCGCACAAACTTCGCCAGGCTTTCGCTGAACACCATCAGCGCATCACGCTCTTTGGTCAGTTCGCTGCGTTGCGTGTCAGCGTTGGTCATGCCCTGTTTGTCGCTTGTCGTTTCTGCGGTGCGCCAGGTGCGCTCCCACAGGTCAATCGCATCGGTCAACTGCTTCAATTTGCCGTTGAATCGGTCGGTGGCCGGTTGCGTCAAGCTGTAGAGCTTCTGGTGCGTCACGTTCGGGTCAACGATTGCCACACCAAACGCATTCACCTCGCCAGATTCGTAAATCAGCATGCCATCCAGCCGCTGTTTAATGTCGTACACGATGTTCGGGTCCTGCACGTCCGACACTTGCACATCGCGATAGAACGTCCTGAATGCCGCCAGTATTTCCTCGGCCTCATTCGCAAAATCAATTACGAACGTCTTGTCCTTGCCGGGATAGGTGCGGTTCAGCCGCGACAGCGTTTGCACGGCCTCCACGCCGGATACTTTTTTGTCCACATACATCGCCACCAGTTTCGGCTGATCAAAGCCGGTCTGAAACTTGTTCGCCACAATCATCACGCGGTATTCGCGGGTGTCGAACACTTTGCGCATGTCGCGCCCGTTGATGTCCGGGTTCATGTTGGTCTCGGTGAACTTGTGTTCCTTTTTAAAGGCCACATCGTTTACCTCAAGATTCGCCACTTCGCCTGAAAACGCCACCATCGTGCGAATGCCGGCGTAGTTCTGCGCATTGCAGTAGCGCTCCAGCGCCAGTTGATATTTCACCGCCGCTGCGCGGCCTGACGTGACCACCATCGCCTTCGCCTGCCCGCCGAGCAAATGCGCCACATTCGCGCGAAAGTGCTCCACGATCAGCTCCACTTTCTGCGCGATATTGGTCGGATGCAGCGACAGCCATTTCGCCAACGCCCGCCGTGCGCTCTTCTCGTCCACGCGGCGGTCATCACCCTGGGTGAACGCAGACCCGATGCGCAACGCCACCTCATAGCTCGTGTAATTCCGCAGCACATCAAGGATGAAACCTTCTTCAATCGCCTGCTGCATCGTGTACGTGTGAAACGGCGCCGGCGGATTCTCTTTGCTCACCGGCTGCGTCGCGTCCTGCGGTCGCCCGAACAGTGACAACGTGGAATGCTTAGGCGTCGCGGTGAACGCAAAATAGCTCGCGTTGCCCGGTCGTTGTCGCGATGCTTGCCAATTGGAGAGTTTTTCGTTGTCGCCGAGTTTTTCCCATTCCTCTTCGCTTTGTCCAGTAAGCACGCGGCGCAATTCGTTCGCGCTGCTACCTCCGGTGCTGCTGTGCGCCTCATCGATGATCACTGCAAAGCGAAAACCGCTAAGGCTACGTTCCTTCAAAATCAAATCTTGCGCGAACGGAAACGTTTGCAGCGTGCAAGTGATGATCGGTGTTTTCGCCAGCATCGCCTCGGCCAGTTGCTGGCTTTTTGGCAACGTTGATGTGCGGCTGTCAATGCTGCACACCACGCCGGTTTGATGCTCAATCTGCGCAATCGCCTCCTGCAATTGCCTGTCAAGCACGGTGCGATCCGTCACCACAATCACGCTATGAAAATACGGCTCACCGTCGGGCCGCCGCACGCGAATCAGCTCATGCGCCGTCCACGCAATCGTATTGGTTTTTCCCGAGCCCGCGCTGTGCTGAATCAGATACGGTTGCCCCGCGCCTTCAACGCGCACCGCGTCAATGATTTTGCTCACACCATCAAACTGGTGATAGCGCGGAAAGATCAGCGCCTCTTTGAAATGCATGCGCCCATGAGCGTCTTGCACTTCCTTTTTTTCCAGTAACACAAAGCGATGGAAGATGCGCAACCAGTTATCGCGCTGCAACACCTGCTGCCAAAAATAGCTCACCGGATAGCCACCGTCGGCCACCGCCGCATTGCCCGCCGCGCCGTGATTGCCACGATTGAACGGCAAAAAATGCGTAGAGCCGCCGAGCAAATTGGTCGTCATGCGAATGTCGCTGTCACTCATCGCAAAATGCACCACCGCGCCGCGCTTGAATGTCAGCAGCGACTCGGCGCGCCCGGTCGCGCTCTTCGGCGGACGATCATCGCGATACTGCTGCATCGCCGCTTCCACCGACTGCGTGAAATCCGTCTTCAACTCCACCGTCGCCACCGGAACGCCATTGACGAACAGCGCCAGATCAATTTCGTCCGCCTTCTCGCTTGAATAGCGCAACTGCGGCACCACGCGCAATCGGTTGGCCGCATAACGCGCGGCCACCGTCTCATTACGCGAATCTTCAGGCCGCGCCTGACTCATTGCCAACGTGCCACCGCCCGCAATCGAAAACCCATCGCGCAACACCGCTACCGTGCCGCCGTCCTTCGCCGACAGCGCGCGCACCAGCCTATCCAGCACCGCCGTCTCGGTCGCCGCGCCATTCACCCGCTCCAGCCGCCGCCACGCCTCCGGTTGGCTCTCACGCAACCACCCCGTCACGTCCTCCGTGAACAGCGCCCGCACGGGGTCAAAACCCGACGATGCACCCACGAGCCAGCCGCCCGCCGCCAATTGCTCAACGATGTAGCGCTCAAGCTCGCATTCGTGGTGGATTTTTGACACGAAATCAGCCTTTGTGCTTGTTCATGCGGCTCGTGAATGCATCGACGTCAAACGGTTGCGGCTCACCGCTGTGCTCGCCCTCGGTCAGTGCCGCACCCGCCGCCTTGTCCAGCAGCGCCAAGCCCCGCGCCGCATTGCCCGCGCCGCGCGCTGCGCGCACGCGAAAGCGCGTCTCCGCGTCGTGCTCCACCAGCATCATCGTGGTCATCTCGTCGATCAAGCGGTTCAGTGTCGTGCCACGGCTTTGCGCCAGTGCGCGCAGGCGGGCATGCTTGTCATCGGGCAGGCGAACGGTGAGGGCGCTCATGGCGTGATCTCCTTCAAAAACTGTTCCGGGGTCAAAATTTTCAAATGCGGAAAAGCCAGCTCGCCGCCCGCCAGATCGCGCAGGTTGCGCGTCACGATATGGCTCGCGCCGCCCGCCACAGCGAGCTCGATCAAGTGATTGTCCGCTTCATCGCGCAGGTTGGGTCGCCACTGAAAATACACGCGAATCCACTCGCAGCTGCTTGCAAAAATATCAAACAACTCATCGCGCTCGGCCGCATCTAGCGGGGAGCGAGCAAACAGCGCCGTCCGCGCCAGCACATCCTCATATTCCGAAAACAAGGCGTTACCCATCAGCGGCAATACTGCCGCCTCAATGCAGCGGCGCACCACAGCGTTCGAAGCGCCCGCCCCAAGGCAAGCCCCCACAAACACATTGGTATCGACAACGATGCGCATACGGCAGAGTTTACCTAATTCGGTAAATTGGTGTCAAATTTGCAACCAAATGAGCCCTCAATTTGGACGGCGAAGAGCCATAGCGGCGACGTTGGCATCGTTCTGCCCCCTCTCCCCTCGCGGGGTGGAGGCGGGGTTTCGGATCGCATGCGATCCGCCGCCGGAACGGTCTGCGCATGCTTGCGCAGACGCGGCCTGCAAGGCAGGGTTGGGGTGAGGGGGCTGGTGGCATGAAGGCGCTTGCTTAGC
>JANXUB010000041.1 GCA_025352105.1 Burkholderiales bacterium
GTACGTCCCGGTAGATGAGGCTCAAGTAACGCCCATGTAGCGTCTTTGAGGTCGTGGCGGCGGTAGGCTTCTTGCACGGTGGAACCACTAAAAATCGGTTCCTTGAATTTTTACATATCTTGTGACGACAGCGCCTAGAAGTGATTGATGCATCGTTCCGTCATGCAATATCGGCACCACAATTCGTTGAGCCGGATTCGTCGCCGACACGCCTGTCTAGCACTGGTTACGCGATGGCAGCCGACTGGGGCCTGATGCTTGCTTCGCTCGTGTTAGGCGACGCAGACTTTGCTGTTACGTGGGATGTGTTGCGCAAACCGAAGCGCGACGCCTCGTACAACTTGCCGGTGCTGTTGCTGCCAACGTCGTTCCCAGTAGATCCTGTCGCAATTGGTATAGCCCATGCAACGCCGATCATTCGCGGTCAAGAGCCTAGGTTCTCTGCGGTTTCGGCCTATGAAGCTTGGACGGCGAAGCGAGCGTAGCAGCGCGGTAGGACAGAACGCGTGCGGTTCTGCCAAATGAGCAAGGTGAAGTGGGTTAACAGCTTTCCAGCGAGATGGCTGTTACGCATGGGCTAGCAGCAAGATTTGTCATAAACTCAACAAACGCAAAAAAGCCTACTCAGCCCCTATGAAATGGGGCATAGTGGCTAAAGCTGTTGTTGGTGTACCGTCCACCCGTCCGACGAGCGCTGCCATCATAAAACCCCATGATTTTTGCGCGTCAGCCCGTCACCGACGACTTCATTGTTCCCTGATTTGATCGATTCGCGCAGTTCAGCGTAACGTTGTCACTGAATTCACACGACTCCGCCCATGCGACTACCCGCCATCGCACGGACAGCGTCAACGGGAATCACTGCCCGCTTCGTCATCGTTGACTACGGCCGGATATAGAACCCAGCGAGCAGCCCATTCAACGCCTGCACGTACACAGGCGCGCTGTCGGGACGCACCGATCTCGTTTCGGACTCAGATTGCGCATTCCACACCTCAGCTGGTGTTTTCCCGTGCAGATTCTGATGCGGCTGCACATGGTTGTGAAACAGCCGAAACTCATCGAGCGCCGCTTGTAGGGCGGTGCGACTGGGAATGGCGAGCGGTCGCAACAACGGTTTCAACGAGCCAAACAAGCGCTCGATGCGCCCGTTCTGCCACGGCGCGCAGGTATCAATGCGCTGATGGCCGATCCCCGCGAGCCAGAGAAACGCACGAAACGTAAAACTCGTAAAGATCGCCTCGTTATCGGTGCGCAGTCGCTTCGGCTTGCCATGCTGGCCAATGGCCAGGAAGGGCTTGGAACAACAAGTTTCAAGACCGCTGCACGGTTGCCAGCGGCAAGAACAGGGAGCGTGGTGAGTCAGGCAGAGCGATGAAGCCGTGGTGCCGGTAGAACATCGCAGCAGCCTCGTCCTTGGCATCCACCATGAGGGCGTAGGCGGCAATCTCTGAGCGTGCTGCACGGTCGAGCGCATCGGCTAGAAGCGCGCCGCCAAGCCCTCGCCCCTTGAATGCCTGGTCGACCGCCAAGCGGCCCATACGAACGGCGGGCACGGTCGGATAACGCGGCAGCTTCTTGCCAGTGCTGACCGGAAGGTCGACCAGCAGCAGGCTAGCTGAAGCCAAGGTGTAGTACCCCGCGATGCGCTCCCCGTCGGCCAAGGCCACGAAACATGCAGCCACTCGGCGGCGAATGTCCTGAGTGACTTGCTCGCGTAGATAGCGGTTCAGTGGCTCCGAACCGCTGTCGAACGTGGCGCGATCATGCGCAGCATCGAGCGGCGCGAGCCGGAACGGCGCGGAACGGTGCGCCATTCATGCAACGCGCAAGAGCTTGCTGCGACGAGCGAACGCACGTTGCAGCGCCGGGGACGGTTGCGGCGGCGACAGTAGCGCTTGTGCAAAGCACTCCTGATCGGCCAGCGAAAGCCGGATCACTTCGGCCTGCTCGATGGCGCGCTGCGCAGCATCTTGTACGGCAGACACCACGAAATCGGTCATGGTGCGCCCCTGAAGCTCGGCGGCACGCTTGAGCATCGAATGCAGATCGGTGCTGATTCGGGCTTCGAGACGGGCAGTAGCGATGGCAACAGACATGGTTTTATCCTGTGGATACAATTATCCGGCAATTTGCCGTACAAAGCAAGTGTACCGTCCACCCGTCCGACAAGCGCTGCCATCACAAAACCACGTGATTTTTGCGCGTCAGCCCGTCACCGACGACTTCATTGTTCCCTGATTTGATCGAATTGCGCAGCTCGGCTTATCGTTGTCACTGATTTCACACGACGCCGCCCAGGCGGCTACCGGCCACCGCACGGACAGCGCCAACGGGAATAACTGTCCGCTTCGTCATCGTTCACTATAGCGGGATATAGAACGCAGCGAGCAGCCCATTCAATGCCTGCACGTACACAGGCGCGCTGTCGGGACGCACCGATCTCGTTTCGGACTCAGATTGCGCATTCCACACCTCAGCTGGTGTTTTCCCGTGCAGATTCTGATGAGGCTGCACATGGTTATGAAACAGCCGGAACTCATCGAGCGCTGCTTGCAGTGCGGCTTGACTGGGTATAGCTAGCTGTCGCAACAACGGTTTCAACGAACCAAACAAGCGCTCGATGCGCCCGTTCTGCCAGGGCGCGCAGGTATCAATGCGTTGATGACCGATCCCCGCGAGCCAGAGAAACGCCCGAAACGCACGAAACGTAAAACTCGTAAAGATCGCCGCGTTATCGGTGCGCAGTCGTTTCGGCTTGCCATGCTGGCCAATGGCCATACACAGATGCCCGAGCAATGTCCATGACCGGCGATTGACGACGACGGCAAGGCGGGTGATCACGCGTGAACCGTGATCGTGCACAGCAGTTCGCTCTGATCGGCAATCACAGCAGGTTCAACTTAAACAACGCGCCGAACTTGAATTCGGTACTCGCAAACTTTTTGACCAGAAGTTGCAATGCGCTTCGTGTGCCTTCGTGTGCCTTCGCGTCGCTTCCTGTGGCTTCCTGTGCCTTCGTGTGGCTTCGTGTGGTTAAGGGGCGAGTCGCTGCAGGGCAATTCGGGCAGCCGCAGTATGTGCGTCGAGGCTTCGAAATTCGATGTGCGAATCGATGGGAAGATGGCGTCGCATGGCTGCCTCAATCGACGGATGCAAATGCGCAGCGCGACCACCAGCGACAATTTTTCGTTGGCCGTAACGATGCAACAGTGCGCTTGCAAGCCGAGCGAGCTCGAAACCGGCATCACTCAAAATTTCAGATGCCAGCGGATCGATTTCGGCGCATTGCGTAACGAGGATTGCGAGCATGCCGACTTCACCGCGATCGCGCTCTACGAGAAAGCGAGCCGCGCAAATCGATGAATCCCCACCGACCTTGTCGAACAGAGCGCACGCCAACGGCGAGGTTCGCCACGCGTTTGGCGTTTCATCTTCTTGTCGCCAGACTCGGCGCAGTGCTTCGCGGGCGATCCAATAACCGCCGCCTGCGTCGTCTAGTTGCACACCACGACCGCCCGCGCGATGCAGCGCGCCCGCATCGTCGATGAAGGCCGCGATTGAGCCAGTACCCGCATAGACCAGATATCCCTCGCTGGGCGAAAATGCGGCGTAATACGCGATCTCAATGTCGCTGAAAACCTTCACGGAATCAAACGGAACATTGAACGACTTGGCGAACATGTCGGCGAGATCGGGATTGCCTGCACCGACGCCAGTGACGCCTGATGTCAGAGCACCAATACGGTGTCCCCGGCTATGCGGCAGTAGTTGATTCGCGATGTCTGCAAGTCGCGCTTGCACCGCCAGTCGTCCGGGGTCGGTATGCATCTGCATTCCGCTCAGTCCGGCAGCATGCCCTGTTGCAACCAGCTCACCGTCGCGCGACAACAACGCCCAGCGTGTTTGCGTACCGCCAGCGTCGATACCCAGTGCGAACTGATCCAGCGTTGATGTCATCTTGGGCCAGCCACTCCCTTCGGCGGGGATTCACCGAACCCAAAAACCGGCGCGATGCAGATCGGCGGACGCGGCGCAAGCCATGGCGTATCGGGAATGCGCGCTTCGTTGATGTAAGTTGACGTAGCCAATGCACTGGCAATTCCTCGCCTGTTTTGCATGAGCGCCGCAGCGCTGAAATGAATGTGTCCCGTGGCGCCAGACGGGTTACGCAACAGCGTGATTTGACTCAGAATCTCATCAGGCAACCACGACTTTTCAGTCTCATCAATGCGGCTCGTAAAAAGCCCCGGCCAGAGGTGGCGCGACTGTTTGTTGATGCCGGCCCAATAGCGGAGCAGCACCGGAAACGCCTGCGCCTCCTGCGCTATCGGCCAGTAAAGTTGCGGGGCCAGATAGTCGAGCCAGCCCTGCTCGAACCAGAGCTCGACATCGGCGTAGAGTTTGTCGTATTGGCTAAAGCCTGTAATGCCGGCGGGACGACGATCCGATTTTGGCAGGCCGAATGGGCTGATGCCGACTTTGACCCACGCCTTTACGGCGTGCACCTCCCGGTACATCGTGCGGACGAACCGATTGATGTTGTCGCGACGCCAGTCCGCTCGCGCAAGCTTTCCGCCCTCCTTT
This sequence comes from Burkholderiales bacterium, assembly GCA_025352105.1. Lineage (GTDB taxonomy): Bacteria > Pseudomonadota > Gammaproteobacteria > Burkholderiales > Casimicrobiaceae > Casimicrobium. The sequence goes on from JANXUB010000041.1 coordinate 4,588, forward strand.
TTGTAGCGCTGCCACGACGGCTCATCGGGGAAGTCCAGATCGGGCGATTCATCGGCTTTGGTCGGAAGCGTGCCGCTGGGCGCGGTTGATGGTGGCGGTGGCGGTGGCGGTGGCGCTTTAACCGGATACGGATAAAAGTAATCATCCATGTGCACGCCGTCGATATCGTAGCGGCGCACAACGTCCATGATCACCGCGAGCGTGTGTCGCGCGGCATCTGGCTCCCCGGGATCCATCCACTGCATGTTGCCGTACGTCTTGACCGCACCGGGCGTCCACTTGCTTACGTGATTTGCTGCGGGCGCGGAGGCGGCCGTGTTGTGCCGCGCACGGTAGGGGTTGAACCATGCGTGCAACTCCATGCCCTCGCTGTGCGCGAGTTGAATCCATTCGGCAAGTGGGTCGTAGTTCGCAGCCGTGGCGACGCCTTGCGTGCCCGATAAATATTCGGACCACGGCTCAAGCTTTGACGGATAAATCGCATCAGCCGCCGGACGAACTTGCAGTACGAGCGCGTTCAATTTGAGCCGCCGAGCCGTTGCGACAATCTGGCGCATTTCTGCGCGTTGTTGATCGGCGCTGAGACCTCGCCTGCTCGGCCAATCGATATTGCCGACCGTGGCGATCCACATCGCGCGGAACTCGCGCGGCGTCGGTGACGATTGCTGCCCACCCGCTGGGTTGGGTGGCGACACTGAGGCGCACGAAGTCAGTGCAAGGACTACGATGAACAAACACCAACGCCTGATCATTGCTTCGGCTAAACCTTGATGAAAATCTTGCGTTGCCAAAGCAGTGCCGCCACAGCGAACATCGACAGATTGAACAGCACAGCAAACAACAACGACACGTTGACCGGCGACAGCGGTAGCTGGCTCAACTGCGCGACCAACCACGCTTTGACTGAAATCAACGTACCCGAATCCGAGGGCACCTTAAAGTAACCCAGCATCTTCGCGACGAGACCCGAGAACGCGAAGATGAACAACGCATTGACGCCGTACATCTCAAGCGGTCGCGCGATCCGCGCGGAAAGCACGCGCACCCGCGCGAAGTCACATGCGTCGATCAGCCAAAAAATCACCGCCAGCAGCAAGAGCGCCCAACCCGTCATGAGCACGGTGTATGAAGGCGTCCACAGCGACTTGTTGATGGGCATCAGGAGCGCATCGAGGATCACGCCGATCCATAGCGCGAGCAATCCGGCAACCATCATCCATGCAGTTTTTGTTGCGGGTGCTGCTGCGCTTTGCAGCCAGCGCCCCGTTAACACGCCGAATAACAAACTCGCCACAGCGGGTGCCGTGCTCAGCAATCCCTCAGGATCCCAAGTCTTCGCCTGCACCCACAAGTGTCCGCTCATCACCGCGCGGTCAATGAAGGCCCCTACGTCGCGACCGGGTTCGAGCACGCCTGCGCCCACGACACCGTTTGCATCCGGCACAGGGATGAGCAACTGCACCAACGCATAAAAGACCACCAGTCCGACAGCCCACACAACCTGCCCGCGCAAATCACACCAAATCACAATGGGCGCAGCGACGACGATGCACAAACCGATGCGCTGCAAAACGCCGGGGTAGCGCAAGGTTTCGAAGCTGAATGCGGGAATGAAGTTAAGCGTGAGGCCAATCAGAACGATGATCGCCGCCCGCCGCCACAGTTGAAACAGGATCGTATGTTTCGCAGCACCTGAGGCGAAAGCGCGCGTTATCGAGAACGTGAGCGACACGCCGCAGATAAACAGGAAGAACGGAAAAATCCAGTCGGTAAACGTCCAGCCGTTCCACGCTGCATGCCGCAGCGGCGCGTAAATATGCCCCCAATCACCGGGGTTATTGACCAGCACCATCGCCGCAATCGTGAAGCCACGAAACACGTCGAGCGACAACAGGCGCGGTGCCGCGTGGCCCCCTCTCCCCTCGTGGGAGAGGGCTGGGGAGAGGGGGTGCTTGGCTTGCGAAAAGACGTTGCCTACTGATGCCATCGCCCCCCTCTCCCCCAACCCCAACCCCGCCAAGGGGGAGGGGAGTTGAATGACCTCGGGTTCGCTGTGCATCGCCTAATCTTTCAATGCCGCACGCACATCGCCATCACTCTCATTGATCCGACGCAGCGCTGCATCCGCATCAATGCCACGCAGAATCATCACAATCGCCACCTTCACGCGAAAGCGGCAGGCCTTGAGCGCAGTCTCGGCAACAGCTTCATCCGCACCGGTCGCTAGCGCAGTCAGCCGAATTGCTCGCGTGAGTAACTTGGCGTTGGTCGGTACGAGATCCACCATCAAATTGCCGTACACCTTGTGCAGCCGCACCATGATCGCCGTTGAAAGAGTGTTGAGCGCGATCTTTTGCGCGGTGCCTGCTTTGAGTCGCGTGCTGCCAGAAACCATCTCAGCGCCGGTGTCGAGCGTAATGCCGATCTCGGCCTGGGCACACACCAATGAGTCCGCGTTGTTGGCCATGCCAATCGTGAGCGCATGCGCAGCGCTTGCAGCGCGCATGGCCCCGAGCACGTAGGGCGTGGTACCCGATGCTGCAAGCGCGATCACCACATCGTTCGCCGTAGGCAGCAATTTCAGAATATCTGCCGCGCCTTGGGGATCGTTGTCTTCGGCGCCTTCGACGGCACGATAAATCGCGCCCGGTCCGCCCGCCAGCAACGCCAAAGCACGCTCGGACGGCCATGCGAACGTTGGATAAAGCTCAACGCTGTCAAGCAGCCCCAGTCGCCCGGATGTGCCCGCCCCGATGTAGATCAAGCGCCCGCCTGCCTTGATGCGCGGCACGGCGGCCTCGACCGCACGCGCAATATCAGCGCTGGCAAGCGCGACGGCTTGCGCAGCACGCGCCTGATCCTCGATCAGGGCGGCGACCAGCGCACCCACCGAATAAGTGTCGAGCTGCGCGTGCTCAAGGCTGGGACGCTCGGTCGTAAGCACCTTTCGCATCATTTCGCCTTTGGTACTTTATTCAAATGCGGCGCTCGGTTGGGGTCACGACTGCGCGCGCCGGCGAGAGGTTCAACCACGGGTAGAAACTTTGCACCATCGAGATCGCATCGAGCGCTGCGTGCAGAGCGCTTACGACCGGGAGCCCGGAACGCGTATTAACGGCAAGAGGCGCGGCCTTCGTCTCAAGCAACATGTTCGAACGCACTGTCATGGATTGTTTTTATCATCGTTGCGAAGCGGTAACGACGAACGGTTCAGATCATGCTGAACACACTGGGGCGGCGTAATTCGGTGCTACGCTCATCGGCATGAATGACCCACTTTTTCCGAACGCGATGCAGAGTACGCAGAGCCTGACACGATTGCTTGTGTTCGTAACGTCCATGGCCGCGGCACTCACAGCGTCGCCCTTACGCGCGATGGAACTCAAAGTCAGCGCAGACACAATGGTGCTCTCCGGCGAGGTCGTCGCTCGCGATCTGGATCGCGTCAAAAATGCGTTCAAAACGAACCCTGCAATCACCCATGTCGTGCTGCGCAATTCGATGGGCGGCAACAGCTGGACGGGCTATCGGCTTGGCGAGTTGTTTCGTGAGAAGGGCGTCACCACGGCCGTTTCTGGCCATTGCGTGTCGGCCTGTTCGCGCCTGTTTCTGGGCGGAAAAATTCGCATGTTTTCGGACGACTATCCGGCGAGCTTGACCTACGTTGGCTTTCACGGGCAATACGATTTTGGAAAGTTAAGTCCTGCTGCGGTGAAAAAAGATGATCTGGTTGGCTGGACCACGAAATTCACTGACGGCAAAGTAGATCAAAAACTGCTGCAACGCTGGACGAATATCGAACGACGCGCGGGCGACGTTCGCTTTTATCCCGACTCAGCGACGGCGCGATTCAAGCAGGCGACCATGCTCTGTCAGGGCACTGAATCGCAGCGTCCGCAGCAGTGCGAAATGCTCGCAACCGACGCGCTGCGGCAAGGCATCGTGACCACCAATTCGTATTACTCAAGCCCGGACGCTGCCACGCTGCCTTACAAGATTCGCGAACAACGATTCCCGACGACACAGCGCGCAACGCCGTTGCAGGCGGATCGGCTGCCGTCGCGCACCGCATCGACGCGGCGTGAGTTTGAACTGTTCAAAAATGCGGCATTACCAAGAGCATTTGCGCTGTCCGCGAACGGTGCAAGCTGGGGCTGGAGCGCGAACGATCCCCGTTCGCCCGAAGCGGCGGTTGAGCGATGCCAAGCGAAGGCGGGTGGGGCGAAATGCGCGCTTTATGCGGTGGACGAACGGGTGGTTTACGCCGCGAAATAGAGCGACTGATCGCGCATCAGCTTTTGATGCAAAAGGCCGGTTCATTGGGGCTAGACTTATTTTTCGGTAAGTATCGACTTACGGCATTTATTGCTCCCAGCCCCCTTTGCAGCCGTCATTTCCTGAAAAATGTACTGTGCGACTGGGCATCCCGCCCATGCGCCATCGGCATTGCCAGTCCTGCGCCGCGATTGCCTCGCCCACCTACAATTTGCCCTATGGAAAAAACCCGCGTACTCGTTCTGGCCGGTGGCCAATCCGGCGAACATGAAGTCTCGATCAACAGCGCGAGGAGCGTGCTGCAGGCGTTGCCGAAAGACCGATTCGACGTCACTTCAATCGTGATCTCGCGTGAGGGCCGCTGGCTGCCCGCACCGGACTCCGAGCGCGCGCTGGAGCGCGGCAGCGCGCCCTCCGGCGGCGAGCTGGTGCTGCATCAAGCCGCGACCGCCGAAGGCTTCGACGTGGTGTTCCCCATCCTGCACGGCCCCAATGGCGAGGACGGCACGGTGCAGGGCATGTTGAAGCTCGCGGGTATCCCCTGCGTCGGCTCCAGCGTGCTTGGCAGCGCGGTGTGCATGGATAAAGTCATGACCAAAGCGGTGCTCGCCTCGCACGGCATTCCGCAAGTCGGCTATCAGCTGGTCACCCGCGCTGAATTCGACGCGACGCCTGAGGACGCCATTGCACGGCTCGGCGCGCTCGGCTTTCCGGTGTTTGTGAAGCCCGCAAATCTGGGCTCAAGCGTTGGCATCTCGAAAGCAAAAACGGAGAACGAGCTGCGCGTGGCACTGCGCATGGCGTTCGAGCTCGACCGCCGCGTCATCGTCGAAGCCGGAACATCAGAAAAGCCGCGCGAAATCGAAGTCGGCATCCTTGGCAACGATGCCCCGCAGGCAAGCCCCGTCGGTGAGCTGACGTTCGACAGCGAGTTCTACGACTACGAAACCAAATACACCGCAGGCAAGGCCGCAATGCACATCCCCGC
>JANXUB010000043.1 GCA_025352105.1 Burkholderiales bacterium
TCATGGCTGAATTCTTTCTGTATCGGGCGTTGCTTCGGGAGGCTGCTGCGCCAATGAAATTGCGTGCCGCAATTCCGGGGAGTGGCTCGCTTCGCTCGCCTTCCCATTAAAAATAATTTACAGAAAGAATGTTGCACTACCGGCTTTTGGGGTGGCTATGCGCTACAGCAAAAGATGGGCGCGCCGGACGACAAGCCGCGTTACAAGACGGCGGACGTGGATCGCGGCGCGATTGTGCAGTTCGTCACCGCGACCGGCACGCTAAATCCTGTGGGTTTGGTCAATGTTGGAACGCAGGTTTCGGGCACGGTGAGCGAGCTGAACGCGGACTTCAATGACCGTGTGAAGCGCGGTCAGGTGCTGCTCAAAATTGACCCGACCCTGCTTCAGGCGGGCGTCAAGCAGATGACGGCATCGCTCAACGCGGCGCGCGCACAGTTAACGCTCGCCGAGAGCAACTACAACCGCAACGCCAAACTCGTTGAGCAAGGCTTTATTTCATCAGCCACGCTGGAGCAATTGCGCCAGGCGCTCGACGCGGCGAAGGCGGGCACCGACATGAACCGGGCGCAGCTGGAGCGTGCGCAGGCCGACGTGAACAACAGCGTGATCCGCTCGCCGATTGACGGCGTGATCATCAAGCGCACGGCTGATCTCGGGCAAACGGTTGCGGCGAGTTTTCAGACGCCGAATCTGTTCACCATCGCGCGCGATTTGAAAGAGATGCAGATTGATACCAATGTGTCGGAGGCGGATGTGGGCCTGTTGAAAGCGGGCCAGGCCGTGCGCTTTGTGGTGGACGCATTTCCGGAGCGCGATTTTGAAGGCAAGGTGCGACAGTTTCGGCTGTCGCCCAATGTGCAGCAAAACGTAGTGACCTACAACGTGGTGATTGATGTGGCCAACCCGGAAGAATTGCTGAAGCCGGGGCTCACGGCGCAAGTGCGCATCATCACGTCGAACAAACCCGAAGCGCTGCGCGTACCGACCGCTGCACTGCGTTATCGCCCAAGCGATTACGAGGTAGCGCTGGACAAAATGAAGAGTGGTTTGCTCGGCAAGAAAGCCGACGAGAAGGCGGACAAGAAGGACGACAAAAAGAGCAGCGGCGCGGTCGTTGAATCGGATTCGACCGATGAACTGGGCCTGCGCACCAAGCTCGGCGAGCGTCTGTATCGCGTCTATAAAGTGATCGACAGTCAGCGCTCGGAGCCGATTGACGTGGTGATTGGCGTTGCGAACAGCAAGTACACCGAGGTCGTGAAAGGCCCGCTGCAAGCGGGCGACAAGGTGGTGGTGCGGTCGCTGCTGGCTGATCCTAGCAAACAGTGAGCACGCATTTATCAAGCAATGAGCTCGTCAAGCTCAGCGCAGTTCGCAAAAGCTACTTCTCCAACCGTGTGGAAACGCCGGTGTTGCACGGCATTGATCTGGCCATGCAGCGCGGTGATTTTCTGGCGATCATGGGGCAATCGGGCTCGGGCAAATCGACGCTGATGAACATCCTCGGTTGCCTGGACACGCCCACGGCGGGCACTTATGAATTGGCGTCACAACAGGTGCGCGATCTGTCGCGCGCGCAGTTGGCGGATCTGCGAAATCGCACGATTGGTTTTGTGTTTCAGAGCTTTAATCTCCTGAAGCGGATGTCGATCCTCGACAACGTGGCGTTGCCGCTGATTTATGCCGGTGTGTCACGCAAGGCCGCGCGTGAACGTGCGCGCACCCAGCTCGAAAAAGTGGGGCTTGGTGAACTGGCAGCGCGGCAACCGAACCAGCTCTCGGGCGGGCAGCAGCAGCGCGTGGCCATCGCCCGCGCTCTGGTGGCCGATCCGCCGCTGATCCTCGCCGACGAACCGACGGGCAATCTTGATACGCGAACGAGCTCGGACATCATGGCGCTGTTGACCGAGCTCAATCTGGCACGCAATCAAAGCATCATTCTGGTGACGCATGAGCCCGACATCGCGGCACACGCCAAGCGGCTGGTGCGACTGAAAGATGGTCTGGTAATTTACGACGGTCCGTCGCGCGAGGGGCTGCGGCAGATGCAACAGGAAGAGTCTCATCTGGCGGGGGCGGGGGCATGAAGTTCACGCAACTTCTGGCTGAAGCGCTGCGAGCCATGCTCGCCAACCCACTGCGCACGATGCTCACCATGCTCGGCATTGTCATCGGCATCGCCAGCGTCGTGCTGATGCTCGCTGTGGGTGAAGGCATCAAGGCGTTTATCAACAAGCAGCTCGCCGTGCTCGGGAGCAATCTGGTGATCGTGCAGGCGGATTCGCGCAAGGCCGTCGGCGCGCGGCTAAAGACCGGCACCGTGCAGACGCTCACGCTGGATGATGCGGCGGCGATCAATGGGCTGCCCAGCGTCGCAGGCGCGGCACCGATGCTGACGACGTTCTCGCAAGTGTCCTACGGCAACGACAACAGCAACAATCAGGTGCAGGGCACGACGCCCGCCGCCTTCACCATTCGCAACCTGCGTCTCGCCAAGGGCAATCCGATCACTGAGGTCGATGTGGCGAGCGTGGCGCGCGTGGCGGTGCTCGGCAAAAAAGTGGCCGCGCAGTTGTTCTACAAATCCGATCCCGTCGGGCAGACCATCCGCATCGACAATCAGAGCTTTCAGGTGATTGGTGTGCTCGACAACGAGGGCCAAAGCTTTGACGTGGGCGACATCGGCGAGGTGGTCATGGTGCCGATCTCCACAGCGCGGGTGTCGCTGGTGCGCACGCCGACGGCACGGTCGGTGCAATACATCGTGGTGCAATCGAAATCAGCGGAAGGCCTGAACGACATGGTCGCGGACATCAGCGATCTGGTTCGTGATCGGCACCGCATTCGGGCCGAGGATGAAGACGATTTTCGGGTGATTAATTTTGGAGAATTTGCAAAAACTGGCGAGGCGATTGCCACCGGGCTCTCCGTTGCGCTCGGGTTCATCGGTGCAATTTCGCTGGTGGTCGGCGGCATTGGAATCATGAACATCATGCTCGTCTCGGTGACCGAGCGCACGCGCGAAATCGGCATCCGCATGGCCATCGGCGCGCGTCCCGCCGATGTGCTGTGGCAGTTTTTGATTGAAGCTGTGGCGATCTGTTTTGTCAGCGGCATTATCGGTATCGCGCTGTCGGCCGCGCTCGCAGCAGCGGTAACCGCCACCGGAAAATTTGACATGACCGTGGGCTTCAAGGCGATTGCCATCGCCACGATTTTTAGCTGCGCGATTGGCGTGTTTTTCGGTTTCTATCCGGCGCGGCGGGCTTCGAAATTGCAGCCGGTGGAGTGTTTGCGTTATGAGTGAGAAAGTAACAGCTTTTTGCTGGAATCGCCGCTGCATTGAGGCTAGTCGCGCAAAAGCTGTATTTTCGACTTATGCCTGAATCGGCGTTTAGCCCCGGTGGAGCAGCGGTTTTACTGAAAAGCTGCTGATTCGCGAGGTCGGCGAGTCGGGGCAAACGCCAAACACGCGAAAATAGCCGGGTGATCCCCAACGACTTCATCGCCCAACTCCTGTCTCGCGTCGACGTGGTCGAGATCATTGATCGACATGTACCGCTGAAAAAGGCAGGGCAAAACTATTCCGCCTGCTGCCCGTTCCACAAGGAAAAATCACCTTCGTTTTCGGTGAGTCAGACCAAACAGTTCTATCACTGCTTTGGCTGCGGCGCGCACGGCTCGGCGATCACGTTTTTGATGGAATACGCAGGGAAAAGCTTCCCCGACGCCGTGGAGGAACTGGCGCAGGGCATCGGCCTGACGGTGCCCAACGACAACACGCGACAGGCTGATCCGCAGGCGGGTGGCCTGTTCGACGTGATGCTCGTTGCGGCGGGCTATTACAAACAGCAATTGAAGACGTCCACGATTGCGATTGAGTACTTCAAGAAGCGTGGCGTGAGCGGCGAAGTGGCGCGGCGTTTTCATCTGGGCTGGGCACCGGCTGGCTGGCAGCCGCTCGCGGAGGCGTTTGATGACTACGCCGACAATCAATTACTGGAGACGGCGGGGCTGATTGCCACAGGCGACACGGGCAAGCGCTATGACCGTTTTCGTGAGCGCGTGATGTTCCCGATACTCAATCAGCAGGGCGCAGTGATTGCGTTCGGCGGACGCATTCTCGGTAGCAAGGATGACGGTGGCGGGCCGAAGTATTTGAACTCCCCGGAGACACCGATCTTCTCGAAAAGCCGCGAGCTGTACGGCCTGTTTCAGGCGCAGGCCGCGATCCGCAAGATGAACCGCGTGCTGGTGGTTGAGGGTTACATGGACGTCGTGGCGCTGGCGCAGTACGGCGTCGAATACGTCGTCGCCACGCTCGGCACGGCGACAACTGAGGCGAACACGCAGCGCCTACTTCGCGCTGCCGATGAAGTCGTGTTTAGTTTTGATGGTGACAGCGCCGGGCAACGCGCCGCGTGGCGGGCGCTGGAGAACGCATTGCCCGCGCTGCGTGATGGCAAGCAGGTGCGCTTTTTGTTCCTGCCGACCGAGCATGACCCGGACAGCTATGTGCGCGAGTTTGGCCGCGAAGCGTTTGAATATTACGTCGCCAAAGCGCTGCCGCTGTCGGAATACTGGATTCGTGAATTAAATGCACGGCATCCGGGAGATAGCGCGGAGGCGAAGGCGGCGCGCGCTTCAGCGGCGCGGCTGCACCTTGAGCTGGTGAGCGCGCCAATGATGCGTGAATCGCTGGCGAAGGTGCTCGAAGGCGACGTCGATATCGCGGCGCATACTCTGCTGCCGCCAGTGAAGCCGAAACCCGTTGAGGCTTCGTCGCATACAGACGGCGATGGCGAGGCACCGCGCGCCCGCTGGACGCCTGGCGCAGGCAGGCGTCCGCCGATGCCCGCAACAGCGCGCACCGACCCCGCGACGCAGCGCGTGCTGGCGAGCGCAAGGCGCATTCTCGGACGCCCGAAACTCGCGATGTATCTGGT
>JANXUB010000065.1 GCA_025352105.1 Burkholderiales bacterium
TGGCGACGGCAGCTTCGGCGCGGCGAGCGGCAGACGAGTTCACGCCCGCACCATTGCCGACTGCGTGTGCAAAGACAATCGCATCATCCACGAATGGCTGGTGCGCGATCATGCGGCCATTGCCTACGCGATTGGCAGCACGCCACGGGCGCTGGCCGCTCGCTGGCTTAGCGAGCGCGGCGGATGGCATAAACCGGTTGCTGGCGCGGCACCCGTGGGCTATGTCTCCGAGATCAGCGCTGCGCCAGCAGCCACCAACTATGCTGCGGCTATCCAGCGCTTGGCTACTCATCCGCGCGATGCGTTTGACGTCATCGATATTTACGACGAGGCCGTGCATCAGATCGCTCCGGGTGAAACACATCACTACGGGCACGCTGAACTCAGCGCGTTTTGGGTGGCGTTGTTTTCTGTGTTTGGGATGAGTCATTTTCAGGTTGAGCACCTAGCTGAAAACAGCTCGACGGATCGCAGTACCCGAGTGGCAATGCGCTGGCGCGCGGTCGCCAAACACACGGCCAACGGCGAAAACGGCCAGCGCTTCGGCGCCGCCACCGGACGCACAGTCGAAATCATGGGCATCAATCATGTTGAAATATCTGGCGGAAAAGTGCTTCGCGAATGGGTGCTGATTGATGAAGTGGCGCTGTGGATGCAAGTGCTGTGAGCAACGCACAATTCGTCACCTTGGAGCGGGCACTGAGTCACTCGCTTTTTTTACGCGATACCGGCGAAGGCCGGTATACACGCCCTCAGCGGAGTCTTCGAGATATTTCGGGCGTGGGCCCCGGCCTTCGCCGGGGTGGCGAATCACTTTGTCGTCGTAGATAAACGATCCCTCATGGCCAGAGTTCAATTAAAAAACATTCAAAAATCATGGGGCACCGCAGTCGGCGTCAAACGGCTGTCGCTCGACATCGCCGACGGTGAATTCTTAGTGCTGCTTGGGCCGTCCGGCTGCGGCAAAACGACCACCATGCGCATGGTGGCAGGGCTTGAGGACCCGAGCGAGGGCGAAATCTGGATTGGCGAGCGTTGCGTTAACGCGCTAGAGCCCAAAGACCGTGATGTGGCGATGGTGTTCCAAAGCTACGGCCTGTATCCGAACATGACCGTGTACGAAAACATCAGCTTTCCGCTGCGCATTCGCGGCACGCCAAAAGCAGAGATCGACCCTGCCGTCATGCGCGCCGCCAAGCAGGTAGAGCTCACCGATTACTTGGATCGCAAGCCCAAAGCGCTGTCGGGTGGGCAACGGCAACGGGTGGCGCTGGCTCGTGCCATCGTGCGGCAACCAGCGGTTTTTTTGATGGACGAGCCGTTGTCAAATCTTGATGCGAAGCTGCGTGTATCTATGCGCTCGCACATCAAGCATTTGCATCACAGCTTGGGTGTGACCACGATTTACGTCACGCACGATCAGATTGAAGCGATGACTCTTGCTGATCGTGTGGTGGTAATGAGCAAAGCTGAGATTCAACAAATCGGCACGCCCGAGGCGATTTACAGCGACCCGAGCAACGTGTTTGTAGCTGGGTTTATTGGCTCCCCTGCAATGAATTTGGTCAACGGCAATTTGGTGGATGGTACTTTTGTCGCGACCGGCAATGACTTCGCGATCAACATTCCAGGCTTTTCCGGAATCACTAAAACGAACATGATCCTCGGCGTTCGCGCGGAAGATTTAGCGCTGGTTGAGCCACGCGCTGCGGCCATTCAAGCGCCGGTTTTCACCGTTGAATTGACCGGTGAGGCAACACTTGTCACACTCAAGCTCGGTCACCAATTTATCACCGCCAAAGCAGATAAATCGCACCGCGCTGCAATGGGTGAGCGCGCTGGATTTAGCGCGACGTCCGAGCGCTGCTATCTGTTCGACGGCGAGACCGAGCTACGACGGCGGCTGGGCTAGTTTTATGCGGCCACTCCATTCGTCCACTCCCCTCCGAGCCTTTCCCCTGAAGAGGGAACTGAGACTGCGCATGGCTTCCGCCGCGTTGGGGCTGGCTTTCGGGCTGTTAGTCGCTCCCGCCCACGCCAAATGCACCGACATCAAAGGCAACGGCGACATCAATATCGTCGGCAATGCCTTCCCAGTGCTGCAACATATCAGCGTTGCGATGGAGGCTTGCAAGCGGCGTGGCCTCTCGGTTGCAGTGAAAATGACGCCCGAGGCGCGCCAAGAAACCGAGCGCGCGTTCGGCTCGGGCGGCGTCTCTGCTTTTGACGCAGCCGTGGTGTCGATGGGCTCCTACAGCGTGTTGCGCAGTAAGGGGCAGCTGCAATCGATGACTGATTTGGTCGCCAAGTATCGCGCTCGCTACAACATTGAAGAGCGGATGTTGGTCAAGTTCAACGGCGAGGTGATGGCCATTGCGTTCATGCAAAACGCGCAGAGCCTCTACTATCGCAAAGACATTTTTGACAAGCACGGCTTGAGCGTGCCGACCACCTACGCCGAGATGGTCGCAACCGCTGCGATCATCAAGGCCCGCGAGCCGAGCATTGAATTTCCCATCGCGCAAACGTTTGCAAAAGGGTTCGATGTTGGCACGGAGTTCGCGAACTTACTCGTGGGCAACGGCGGGCGATTTTTTAAGGTGGGTACTGCGGAGGCTGCGTTTAATGATGCAAACGGCGTGCAGGCCATTGCGGTCATGCGGTCCATGTTGCCCTTCATGACGCCCAATGTGCTCGCATCAAACAGCGACGACGTGATGAACCAGTTCCAGCAAGGCAAAGCCGCTATGGGCGTGCTGTGGGCCAGCCGAGCGGCGCGCATGGACGATCCAACGGCCTCGAAAGTGGTAGGCAAGATCGCTTTCGCGCCCGCGCCCGCAGTGGTTGCAGGCGGCAAAAGCGCCACGCACTTATGGTGGGACGGCGTGGTAATGCCGAAGAACATGGCGAGCGACCGCGACACCGTGTTTCAGGTGCTGATGGAAGCGCTGAGCGAGGACGTCACCCGGTCAGGTAACGACACCGCGATTTGGATTCGGTCGGCGTATCGACCCACGCGCTTCGCCACCGGCGTGCTCGAATCCATCGCAGCGGGCGCGCCGATCTGGCCCACCGAGCCATTCTTCGGCCTAGCGCACAGCGAAGTTGGGAAAATACTGCCTGAAGCACTCGTGGGGAGGCTCACCCCAAAAGCCGCCCTAGACGCGGCAGCCGCGGCCTACACCCGCAGCGCCACCGAGCAAGGCTTTATCAAAGCGCCAGCCGCAACTGCGGCAAGCCACCCATGAAAACCAAAACTTTCTTTCAGTTTATTGGCCCTTCGCTCGCGTTGATGCTGGTGCTGATGGCCGCCCCGCTGGTGCTCACCGGATATCTCTCCGTGCGCAATTGTTCGTTGCAAATGGAGCTCGTCAAAGCGCAGGAGAGCACCCCCTTCGGCACGAACGAAATCCTCTCCCACCAAGCCAAACTAGGCAGTGACGGCAAGGCGCTGGAAAACTGCGGATTCGTTGGGCTCGATTACTACCGAAAAGTGCTTGGCATCACGGACAGCAGCGCTCCTAAAGCCAGTGCGACCCAGCCCAAAAACGAGTTTTACGCGGCGCTTCAATTCACCCTAATTTATGTGTTTGTGACGCTGCCGTTCGTTCTTGGCATCGGCTTTTTGCTTGCGCTGGGGGTGAACAACGTCACACAAAAATTGAAAGGCATGTTCATCTCCGCGTCCCTGTTGCCGTTCATCATCACGCCCGTCGTTGCCGCGCTGTCCATCAAGTGGTTGTTTCGCGACAACGGACTAGTGCCATATTTGTTGTCGCAGGTGGGGATTCAAGTGTTTTGGATGGCAGAGGCATGGTCGGCTCGCCTGCTCATCATCATTTACGGCATTTGGCATGTGGTGCCGTTTGCGTTTATCGTGCTCTATGCGGGCTTGCAGTCAGTGCCGCAAGATTCGTTGGAGGCGGCAACTATCGACGGCGCGTCGCGGTGGCAGAAAATGCGATTTGTGACGTTGCCGCATTTGATGCCGCTCATCGTGTTCTTGTCGCTCATTCACCTGATGGATGCGTACCGCGTGTTCGAACCGGTGATGGTGCTCACGCAAGGCGCATTCACGGCGAGCGTGCAGTACCTCACCTACTTTATTTTGCTGCAAGAAAATAACCCGTTTAAAGCCAGTGCTGCGGCAGTGCTCACGCTGATCGGCATCCTGATTCTGTTGATTCCGCTGCTCGTTAAAACCTATCGCGAACAGCGCGGTGGGATGTGAAATGAAGCAGCACAGCAAGGCGCTTCAATGGGCGATCTACGGCGGTCTGACGCTGTGGCTGGTGATTGCATCGTTGCCCATTGTGTGGACGGCGATCATTTCGTTTCGTCAGTATGTGGATGCGTTCTCGTCGCCGCTTAAATGGACGGCACCGTTCACGTTTGAGAACTACCGCACGCTGTGGATTGACAAGGCGTTTTATCTAAATTTTTTGAACACCGCGCTGGTCACCTTGGGCACCGTCACCATTTCGTTGACAGTGGGCTGCCTCGCTGGCTACGCGCTGTCGCGCTATCGCGGAGCGCTGGGCTTTTGGCTGCTGCTGGTCGCGCTGGTGTTCAGGGCGATTCCGCATTCGAGCTTGTTGCCATCGTTTTTCACCATGTTCGATGCACTGGGCATTCGCAACACCTATTTCGCGCTGATTTTTGTGCTGGTAGCAATCAACCAGCCGTTCACCATCTGGATGTTGCGCTCGTTTTTTATCAATATTCCAAGCGAGCTGGACGAGGCCGCATTGGTCGACGGCTGCACCCGCTTTCAGGCGTTTCGCAAGGTGATTATTCCGGTGATGTGGCCCGGTGTGGTGACTACAGGATTGTTTAGTTTTCTGCTTGCTTACAACGATTTTTTGCTCAGCTCGGCACTCACCAATGCCGAGAAAATGACGATGCCTGCGGCCATTGCGAACGCCATCAGCGCAGAGAGCGAGGCGCTATTGATGCAGGGTGTTGCAGGCGCGGTGAGCATCACCATTCCGCTCATCATTCTGATCGTTTTTTTCCAGAAACAAATTGTCGGCGGCCTCACGCAGGGCGCCGTTAAAGGTTAATGCCACGCATGTTTGATCCCGTCGTTATCACTCCAGCCGAGGCGCAACGTCGTCACCTCAAACGCAGCGATTACGTGCCCTGCGTTGACGCATTTATCGATTGTCGGTTGCCTGGTTCGATGCCGAAAGAGAACTATTCGATGATCGGACCGGGGGTTACGCAAAACGCGTCGCAGGCGATCAATCTGCAGGAGCCGCACGGGTTCAACATTGGCGCTGCCGGTATGTATCCGGGCGTCACTAACAACCTGCATTTGCACTTCACCAGCGAAACGTTCATCGTGCCCACAGGTGCATACACGCTGCGCTGGGGCGTGCGTGGTGATGAGGGTGAATTGCCGATTGAAGCGGGCGACATTGCCGTGATGCCGACGTGGCTTTTTCGGGGATTTAGCACGCAGAGCGATCAGTTCGGGCTGCTCATGACGGTGCTGGGCGGTGACGACACCGGTGGCATTATCTGGAGTCCCGACGTACTGCTGCGAGCGCGCGAAACCGGGTTGTGGTTGAGTAAAGACAACGAAGTGATTGACGCAACGCTCACCGGCGCGCAACCCACCGAGGCTGAGCTGCTGCCACTGATGCCGGAGGCCGAAATCGCTACGCTCAGGCGTTGGAGCGTTGAGCAGATGCGCGCGCGTGTCATCAAAAAAAGCTCCCTCGATTTTCGCGAAGCAACGCTCGACACCGCTGCGGGCCATCACTGGAAAATCGCGCCCGCCGTGGGTAACGGCTTGTCGCAACATCGCGATCACAGCCCAAGCGTTTTGGAGCCACAATCGTTCTCGGTTGAATGGATTCAGATCGAGCCGGGGCAAGGCTCCGCCTCGTTCACGACAGCAGAAAAAATGGTGGTTATCAACCTGTCGCCCGCGCTGGAGGTGACCCTGAACACGGGGGCCGCCGAGCTGCGATGCACGCTCGGCTTTGAAGACATGATTTCGATTCCGGCTCACGTTTACCGCGCGTTTCGTTGCCCCGAAGGCTCGCCAATGAGCGAGGCCGTGATGGTGATCGCGGGCGATCATGTAAAGCGACCGGCCTTCGGTGCTGACGTCCCTAACAAAGCAAAAGCTAACGGCGTCACGCTGGACGCCGGTGGCAAACTCGCCCGCGCATCGGTATTGCCGCCGCTCATGTTCGACACCGTCATTCCAAAAGAAATCACCGCATGAAAACGTCAACCGATCGCATCCTCACCACCCACGTTGGCTCGCTGCCGCGCGCGCAAGCGGTGGTTGATTTAATTTTTGCCCAAGAAAAGGGCGAACCCGTAGACATGGCGGTGTTCAACGACACGATGCGGGACGCGGTAGACGCCGTGGTCAAACGCCAAGTCGACGCGGGCATCGATATCGTGTCCGACGGCGAGATGAGCAAAATTAGCTACGCGACCTACATCAAAGATCGCTTCACGGGGTTTGATGGCGACAGCCCGCGCCGCACGCCATCTGACCTGCTCGATTTTCCGAGCTTCATGAAGCGTTTGTCGGGCGGGGGGGGCACGCCGACCTATCGACGGCCGTGCTGTGTGGGGCCGATCAAAGTAAAAACCTTGCAGCCGTTGGCCGACGACATCGCCCACGTAAAAGTAGCCGCCGCCAAGCACGGTGCGGCAGAGGTCTTCATGAACTCGGCTTCGCCCGGCGTGATTTCGTTATTTCAGCCGAATCAGCATTACGTTGACGATGACGCGTACCTCGAAGCGTTGGCGCAAGCGATGGCGCATGAGTACAAAGCCATTGTCGATGCGGGCTTGCTGTTGCAACTCGATTCGCCCGACTTGGGGCTCGGCCGCCACATGATGTACCGCGACCTCGAGGAGGCTGACTACTTCAAGCGCATCGAGCAACATGTGGAGGCGCTGAACGTCGCGCTCACCGGCATCCCGGCGGACCGCATCCGCATGCACGTATGTTGGGGCAATTACGAGGGCCCACATCACAAAGACGTAGGCCTTGAAAAAATTCTGCCGATCGTGATGAAGGCCAAGCCGCAAGCGCTGCTTTTTGAAACCAGCAACCCGCGTCACGCTCACGAATGGGCGGTGATTCGCGACATGAAAAACAGCATCCCGGATGACAAAATTTTGATCCCCGGCGTGCTCGATTCCACGACTAACTTTATCGAACATCCGCAACTGGTGGCGCAGCGCCTGGGCAACTTCATCGACACCGTAGGCCGTGAGCGCGTGATCGCAGGCACCGACTGTGGCTTTGGCACGTTCGCCGGGTTTGGTGTGGTGGACGCTGAAATTGTTTACGCAAAATTTCAAGCGATGGCGGAGGGCGCGCGCATTGCGACGGCGAAGTATTGGTAGTTTTTTGTTGCAAGCGCCGTAGCGGCAATCCGAGTTAGAGGGCTTCGAGTGTCGATAGCTTTTTTTTGGAAGCGACTATTTACTTGGGCTAAGACTCGTTTTTATAGATAGTCGACTTTTAATAAAATCGGGCGTTAGCCCAAGCACTACATTACTTTGATCGATAAGTTACTGATTCACTTTGCCATTAGGTCATCGAGCAATCATGCCGTACATCACAATCGCTCCCGCTGTTGCGACGTTCAGCGACTCCACGCCAGCCGCCATCGGAATCCGCAAACCACCGGTTAACGCAGGCAGGATCGCGGGGCTCAATCCATGGCCTTCATTCGACAACACGAGCGAGCTGTCTTGCGAAAATTTTGCGTCGAACAGCGAAACGGTTTTCACAGCGCCGATATCGCGCGGAAGCGTCGCCCATCGCTCGCCGTTGAATGCGGCAAGCGCAGCAGGTAAATCCACATCTTCGAGCACTTGCGTGTGAAAGTGCGCGCCTTGTGCCGCACGCAGTGTCTTCACGCTCCAGGCGAAGGCACAGCCCGGCGACAGCCACACTTGCGCCACGCCCGCTGCTGCGGCGGTACGGATCAGCGTGCCGACGTTGCCGGGGTCTTGCACTTCGTCGAGCGCAAGCACGAAGCCTGTGGTGGCTTGTGCGAGCGTCGGCGGCACTGCGGCTATGGCTAAGAGGCCAGTGGGGCTGACCAGTGTCGAGAGCGAATCGAACAACGCTGGAGCGACGAGCACCGCCTCGCGTGAGCGCTGTGCAAGCGCGGCCTGAGCGGGCGTGAGTGCGCCTGTGCCGCTGCTATCACGAATGGCAACAATTTCCAGTGATCCGACGCGCTCCACGTAGCTCTGTGCGAGGTGTTCGCCTTCAAGCAGGCACATACCGTCGCGCTTCCGTGCTGGGGCGGATCGCGAGAGCGCTGCGAAGCGTTTGATCAGCGGGTTATCGCGGGAGGAGATGGTTTTGAGCGGCGTCATGGGTAGCTCAGTGTGATTCTTGCGGGAGCGGCTTTACCGCGACTGATGGCGGTAAATTGACGCGACTGTCGCGGTGGAACCGCTCCCACATGGCGCAGCTACGGCTTTTTTGTCGTGAAGCCACCCGTCGACGGCGAATTCCCCGGTGTCGCCGACGTAGTAGGAGGCGAGCCCGCCGTCGGCTGCGATTCTCTTACCTGAATGAGCGTCTCGCCCTTCTTGACCATACCTAGCTCACTACGCGCACGCTCTTCGATCGCCTCTCCGGCTTTTTCGAGATCGCGCACGTCAGCCTCCAACACCGCATTTTTCTGCTTGGCCTCTTCGTTTTTCGCCTTAAGCTCAGCGAGGTCTTGCTCAAGCGCATGTGCGCGTGGCACGGAGCCTTTATCGAACCATAGTTTGTACTGGAGCCCAAGAAACATGAGTAGCAGAACGCCAAAAATAATCCGGCCTTTCATGCTGAACTCAAATCCTTGCGGGCGTGACGACGAGGCTGCACTCACGCGCTAGCGGTTGAAGCGGGCGAACACATTGCGGCCCGCGTAATGCGCGATGTCGCCCAGATCTTCTTCGATGCGGATTAACTGGTTGTATTTCGCCATGCGATCCGAGCGCGACAGCGAGCCGGTTTTGATCTGGCCCGCGTTCGTACCGACCGCCAAATCGGCGATCAACGAATCCTCGGTTTCGCCCGAGCGATGGGAGATCACGTTGGTGTAGCCCGCGCATTTCGCCATCTCAATTGCGGCGAAAGTTTCTGAGAGCGTGCCGATCTGGTTGATCTTGATGAGGATCGAGTTGGCGACGCCTTTCTTGATGCCCTCCTGCAGGATCTTGGTATTGGTGACGAAGAGATCATCGCCAACGATCTGCACCTTCTTGCCGAGCTTGTCGGTGAGATGTTTCCAGCCATCCCAATCGCCTTCGGCCATGCCGTCTTCAATCGAAATGATCGGGTAGCGCGCAGCCCAATCGGCCCAGAGGTCGGTCAATTCGCCGCCCGTCAATGAGCGGCCTTCACCTTCGAGGTGGTACTTACCGTCCTTGTAAAACTCGCTCGCTGCACAGTCGAGCGCCAGCGCAATTTGCTCGCCCGGCTTGTAGCCTGCGGTTTCTATGGCCTGCATCAAAAGCGTCAGCGCTTCTTCGTTGGATTTCAAATCTGGCGCAAAGCCGCCCTCGTCGCCCACCTGCGTTGGCCAGCCTTTGCTGTCGATGAGTTTTTTGAGCACCTGAAACACTTCAGCGCCCCAACGCAGCGCTTCCTTGAAACTCGGCGCGCCCACCGGAACGATCATGAATTCCTGCAAGTCCACCGAGTTGTTGGCGTGCGCGCCGCCATTGATCACGTTCATCAGCGGCACAGGCAAACTCATCGGCCCCGCACCACCGAAGTATCGATACAGCGGCAGGCCAACATCTTCTGCCGACGCCTTCGCGACCGCGCAAGAGACGGCGAGCATCGCGTTCGCGCCCAGCCGTGATTTGTTCTCCGTGCCGTCGAGTTCGAGCAGGATGCGGTCGATGCGCGTTTGCTCTTCGCCATCGAGGCCGAGCAGCGCTTCGCAGATTTCCGTGTTGACGTAGTCCACGGCTTTCAACACGCCTTTACCGCCGTAGCGCGACTTGTCGCCATCGCGCAATTCGATAGCTTCGCGGCTGCCGGTGGACGCGCCGCTGGGCACGGCGGCGCGGCCCGTGGCCCCGCTCTCAAGCACAACATCGGCTTCGACGGTGGGGTTGCCCCGTGAGTCGAGAATTTCGCGGGCGATTACGTCAACAATGGCGCTCATGGTTTTCCTGTTATCTATCTAATCAACACTGCAACACTGACATCGGACGGCGCCATCAAACGCCATCCACCACAATCATCGAAAACTCCGCCGCACCTTCGCGTTCGGCGCGAGCCGCGACATAGAGCGTCGAGTTGTAAAAAGCTTCAGCCGCCTCACGCGTCGGGTACTCAACGATCACCACACGCGGACGCGGCCAATCGCCTTCCATGATTTTCGGATTGCCACCACGCACGATGAATTTGCCACCGGCTGCTTCAATCGCCGCGGGCGACAAGGCCATGTAGTTTTTGTACTTTTCTGGATCAGTCACGTTGACTGAGGCGATCACATAAGCAGTCATAACTTGTGCTCTCCAACGAGTAAATTTTCAGCAAAAGGCTGCGACTTGACGATGCGATCCAGCGCGACCAGTTGTTCAAGGAGAACTTTCATGCGCGGCAAAGGCCAAGCGTTCGGTCCATCGGATAGCGCAGTGTTCGGCGTCGGATGCGTCTCCATAAACAAGCCAGCGACGCCGACCGCAACCGCTGCCCGCGCGAGCACCGAAACAAACTCGCGCTGACCGCCGCTCGACGTGCCCTGCCCACCCGGTAATTGCACCGAATGCGTCGCATCGAACACGACCGGACAATTGGTTTCTCGCATGATCGCAAGCGAGCGCATATCACTGACTAGATTGTTGTAGCCAAAGCTCACGCCACGTTCGCACACCATGATGGTGTCCGCGCCACCGTTGGCTTCCTTGGCTTTGTTGACCACGTTTTTCATGTCGCCCGGCGCCAGGAACTGGCCCTTCTTGATGTTCACCGGTTTTCCGCTTGCGGCCACCGCATGAATGAAATCGGTCTGACGGCACAAGAATGCTGGCGTTTGCAATACGTCCACTACGCTGGCGACATGGGCGATCTCTTCAATCGAATGCACATCGGTCAGCACTGGCACACCAATCTGGCGTTTGACCTCGCCCAAAATTCGCAGCCCGTTTTCCATTCCGGGCCCGCGAAACGTCTTGCCACTGGAGCGATTGGCCTTGTCGTAGCTGGACTTAAAGATAAAGGGGATACCGAGCGCTTGCGTCATTTCCTTAAGCGTACCGGCGGTATCGAGTTGTAGTTGCTCGCTTTCGACCACGCACGGGCCCGCAATCAGGAAAAACGGTTGGTCAAGCCCGACGTTGAATCCACAGAGATTCATGCCTGCTCCTGATCGTTCGGGTGTACGCCTTTAGACAGATTCACCAAGTCGCGCTGCGCCATCGCCGCAGCAACAAATGCCTTGAACAAGGGATGCCCGCCGCGCGGCGTTGAGTTGAACTCCGGGTGATATTGCACACCGAGAAACCACGGATGCGTCGACGCTGGATATTCCATGACCTCGACCAGATCCTGAACCGATGAGCGTCCGGAAACGACCAATCCCTGGCGCTCTAAGTCGCCCACGAGATTATTGTTGACTTCGTAGCGATGGCGATGCCGTTCATTGATCTCGGAGGTGCCGTAAACCTTTGCCGCCAACGATCCCTCTTTGAGCGTCGCCAACTGCGCGCCGAGGCGCATTGTGCCGCCCTTGTCCGATGAAAGATCACGCTTTTGTACGGCTCCTGATGCGTCCTGCCACTCGGTCACCAGCCCCACGACAGGATGCTTGGTGTCGCTGCTGAACTCGGTCGAATGCGCATCGGCCATGCCGCAAACATCGCGCGCAAACTCGATCATGGCGACCTGCATTCCGAGGCAAATACCGAGGTAGGGCACCTTGTGCTCACGCGCGTATCGTGCCGCCAGAATCTTGCCCTCAATTCCACGTTCGCCAAAACCGGGGCCCACCAAAATGGCGTCCATATTGGCGAACAGGCGTTCGCCTTCGGTCTCAATTTTTTCCGACTCAAGGTAGTGAATGTTGACCTTGCAATCATTGTGAATGCCACCGGCTTTGAGCGCTTCGCTGATCGATTTGTAAGCGTCGATCAGCTCGACGTACTTGCCAACAAAGCCAATGTCGACCTCAAATTTTGGCCGCAAGGTGCGCTGGACAATGTGCGCCCAGGGTGCCAGATTCGCAGGCTTGGCGAGGATGTCGAGCGTGTGGCAAACGATCTCGTCCAACATCTGATCGTGCAGCATTTGCGGCACTTTGAAGATAGTGTCAACATCGGGCACCGAAATGACGGCCCGTTGCTCCACGTTGGTGAAAAGCGAAATCTTCCGTTTTTCTTCATCGGGAACCGGGCGGTCCGAGCGACACAGGAGGACATCCGGAAAGATACCGATTTCGCGCAGCTTTTGTACGCTGTGCTGCGTCGGTTTGGTCTTTAGTTCCCCGGCGCTGGCGATGTAGGGCACCAATGTCAAATGAATGTAGCAGCGGTTACGACGCCCAACCTCAACGCCCATCTGGCGGATCGCCTCCATAAACGGCAACGATTCAATATCACCGACGGTACCGCCGATTTCAACCAGCAGAAGATCGAGCCCCTCACCGGCCATTTTGATCATGGCGATGATTTCGTCGGTGATGTGCGGGATAACCTGCACCGTGCCGCCGAGGTAGTCGCCACGGCGCTCTTTGTTGATCACGCTCTGGTAAATCTTGCCGGAGGTAAAACTGTTGCGCGCCGTCATCTTGAGCGAGATGAAGCGCTCGTAATGGCCCAGATCGAGATCAGTCTCGGCCCCATCGTTGGTCACGTAGACCTCACCGTGCTGATACGGGCTCATCGTGCCCGGATCAACGTTGATGTAGGGGTCGAGCTTAAGAAGGGAGACTTTGAGACCGCGCGATTCGAGGATCGCTGCGAGAGAGGCGGCGGCGATGCCCTTGCCTAAGGAGGACACCACCCCGCCAGTAACGAACACGTATTTAGTCATGGAAACTCACGCGGGAAAGTGAAATTCTACCGGAGCGGAGTCGGCTTCTATGTGCGGGCGGAACCGGCGTGCGAAGTACTTTCCATGTACAGCTTTATCCTGAAACGACCTATTCACTTGGGCTTGGTAGCGCTTTTCGCTACAGTCAATAACCTGTTTATTTAAGTCCTAGCCCTTATTCAGAAGTCGTTTAGCGATAAAGCTGCTGAGTTCCGGGTCGCCCTGTATTGCCGAAAAATACTAAGTTTCAACTCGTGGTGACCGGGCGCACCCTATCCGTTCGCAACCGCACCGACATGGGTTGGCGGTTTCAAGCGCCTCGTTGGACTAACCGCGAAGTACGCGTCCCGGCTGCGCGTCGTTGCGCTTACCGTGATTTACGACGCTCATGCCGTTCACGAACACATGCTCGATTCCAGCAGGGTGCCGCAGCGGCGACAGAAAAGAACTGCGGTCTTCAATCGTGCCCGCATCAAACACCACCAAATCGGCCCAGGCGCCCGTTCGAATGCGACCGCGATCTTTCAAACCGAGTCGCTCGGCGGGTTTACTCGTGATGCGTGAAACAGCGTCCGGTAAATCTAGTACGCCGCGTTCGCGAACGTAGTGACCGAGTAGCCGGGAGGTCCAGCCGTAACCGCTCAGAGACCCGATAGTTCCCTTCAGTGGCCCGCGCTCGGTCAGCGCCATAGTGTCTGACATCACCATGCACTTCGCCTCTCGCAGACACATGCACACATCGGCATCAGTGAAGCTGCGAGATGTCCACATCAGAAGTGACATCCCATCGCCCTCTTCCAGCAACAAATCGAGCACGGCATCATAGGGATCAACGTTTCGCATACGGCCGATCTCAGCGATCGTCAGTCCGACAAACGCTGCGTTAACGACCGAGCGCAGCAGAACAATGTCATCCCAGCGTCGCGCCGTGACCAGACGCCAGATCGGTTTCGGGTTGTCCTTCATCCGCTGGCGCAGCGCAGAATCCTTTAGCCGCTCAAGCGTGCGAGCCGTGCCGCCTTCACGCGCCCACGGCGGCAACACCGAGACCATCGTGGTGTGGCTCCAATCATGCGGAATCACATCGAAACCAACGTCGACGCCTTCTCGCTCTGCGCTGTAGAGCAGTTCCAATGTGTGATGCATTGCATGAGCTGGCGCACCAAATTTGGGTTGGATGTGCGAAATTTGCAGCCGCGCCCCGGCCTGTCGCGCGGTGGTCAGGGCTTCCGTAAATCCGAGCGCATAGTCAATGTCGCGGTTTCGCACATGAGTCGCGTAGAGACCGCCGCGGCGAGCTGCCACCGCCGTCAACACTGCGATTTCCTCGAGCGGTGCGGCGTTACCTGGCCAGTATTCCAGCCCCGTTGAAAAGCCTCGCGCGCCTTGGTCAAACGCCTCTTCCACAAGGCGCACCATGGCGGCGATGTCGTCGGCGGTGCTAGTCGCGGCTTCGTCCCCTTTAACGGCTCCATGAATCGCGCCGTGCCCCACGAAAGCGGCTACGTTGAGCGCTGGTCGAGCCTGTTCGAGCCGCTCAAGATACTGACCAAAACTGTTCCAGCTAATGTCGACGCCTACTTCGGCATACCCCAGAAATGCCCGCCCTTCGCCGCCAATTCGCATCGGTGCGCAGCTAAATCCGCATTGACCAATCACTTCGGTCGTCACGCCCTGACAGACTTGGCTGTCGGCTCGACCATCGGCAATCAACGTGAAATCGGAGTGCGTGTGTATGTCAATGAACCCCGGAGCAATGTGGCGTCCGCGCGCGTCGATACGATCAGCCGCGCTCGCCGCCGAAAGCTCCCCAATTGCGGCAATGCGCCCATCGCGGACGCCCACATCGGCCACGAATGCATCCGCGCCCGTGCCGTCAAGAACCTCAGCGCCTACAATAACAATGTCAAACAAAGCGGCCTCAATTCCTAGATTCAGGTTCGCATCGTACCGTGAGCTGAAGCTCCCGAAACGGCGAGCACAAAAAGCACAACGACATTACCTGCTTGCACGAAACTGCGAATGATTTCAAATTTCCAGTCGGAGATGTTGTCCCGTCACGCTTGTGCATAGGGTGGAGTCAACCGTGATCAAGGGGTTTGATCCCAATACTGTTCACTTAAGCGATTTGATTCAATTTCCGTTCGGGCTGAGCTCGTCGAAGCCTCGCGGCACGCCACCAACGCTTCGACAAGCTCAGCGCGAACGGTACTAAGTGAACAGTATTGGGTTTGACCCACATGGCTCAACGCATCGCGCACGACCGCGCCAATATCGGCACAATCGACTTGAGAGAGAGATAAGGGCAGGCGTAGGTCACAGAGACCACCCAGCACCCGTTCTGCCTGCGGTAACGATTGCGGTTGACCAAAGTAGCGCCAATGCGCCCAAACGCTCGTGAAGCCGACGGGCTCGTCCGCTCCAAACCACTTGATGTGCAGCCCACGTTCGGCGCACGCCGCGATCACCTGCTCAATCTGCGGTTTGGTCAGCCCGATCAATGAAAATTGCAGCGAACTGGCAACGAAATTTTCTTGCTCAGGTCGGTACGGCAGCCGCAGGTGCGGCACACCGTCGAGCGCAGCTACCAGCCAAGCGTAGCGCTGGTTCCAGCGCGCACATCGATCCTTCAACACAGCTCCGAATTGCGGTCGCACAACGGCTGCGGCGAGGTTGCCCATACGCATACTAAAGTTTGGCGTCAGGTATTTCCAACGCTCAAAAACGGCATCGTCCGGGCGCGCTACGTGTGAGCGATAGAGCATGTAGCTGCCAGAAAACAAAATGGCCTGTGCCGCTACGTCTTCGTCGTCAGTGACGAGGAGTCCGCCTTCGCCGCTATTAGCGTGCTTGTAGCTTTGCAGACTGAAGCAGCCAACACGGCCCCACGTGCCAGTGGCCTTGCCATCCCACGCCGCGCCCATGGTGTGTGCGCAATCTTCGATCACTTGCACGCCGTGGCGATGGCAAATGCCCATCAGCGCTTTCATGTCGCAAACGTGCCCACGCATGTGACTAAGCAGCAGAGTTTTGGCGCCACTGGCGATCACTTTACGCTCCAGATCGCCCAGATCAATGACGAAATCATCCGTCACGTCCACCAACACGGGGCGGGCACCGGCGTGCGCGATGGCGCCGGGTACGGGAGCCAGCGTGAAGCAGTTGGTCAGCACTGCATCCCCCGCTTTGACACCGGCTGATTTCAGCGCGACAAACATCGTAGACCCGCAGGAATTCATCGCGACGCAAAAGCGGGCTCCGATCTCTTGCGCAAACTCCGCTTCAAGTGATGAGACCTCGCTGCGTTTCGAGCCCAGCTCGCCATAGCGATGCAGTTTGCCGCTGGCCATGATCGCAAGCGCGGCATCCACCCCAGCTTGCGGAATCGGCTCCTGTTTCGTCAAATCAAGTGAGAGCGTGCCCATGTTAATGCTCGCGGTGACCATCCAGCGTCCCCAGATCAAATTGTTCGCCAGGGTAATATTTATGCAGCCGCACGTCGCCGGTACGTGCATGTCCTTCCATGCCTTCGAGCCGCGAGATTCGCGCCGCGACTTGACCCACGACGCGTGAGGCGCTGCGATCAAGCCTCTGCCAGGTCACCGTCTTTATGAATTTGCCGACGCTTAAGCCACCGGTGTAGCGCGCTGCTCCCCGGGTCGGAAGGATGTGATTGGGCCCGCTGCACTTGTCACCATAGGCAACCGTTGTCTCTTCACCGAGAAACAGCGAACCGTAGTTGCTGAGATTTTCGAGCCACCATTCGAGATCAGCTGCCATCACCTGAAGGTGCTCGCAGGCGTACTTGTCGCTGACCTGCACCACTTCCTCGCGGGTGCTACAAAGCACCACCTCGGCGTAGTCGCGCCAGGCGGCCGAAGCAGCGTTACGTGCCAACTCGGGTAGCGCAGCGATTGCCGCTGGCACCAATAGCTGCACTGCTTCGCCCAGCGCACGAGACGTCGTGATCAACCAGACCGGCGAGTCTGGCCCGTGCTCGGCCTGCCCCACCAAGTCGGCGGTGACCACCTGAGGATCAGCTGTTTCGTCGGCGATGATGGCGCTCTCGGTGGGGCCGGCGACAACGTCAATGCCGACGCGACCAAACAGCATCCGTTTCGCTTCGGCGACGAAGCGGTTGCCAGGCCCGACAATGATGTCGGCCTCGCGTCCGCTGAACGCGCCATACGCCAATGCCGCGACGGCCTGAACGCCACCCAGCGCGAGCACGGTATGCGCGCCGCACAGCTTCATTGCGTGAAGAATGCCCGGATGCACGCCGTGGTCCCGGGTGGCGGGCGAGGTAGCCACGATGTGCGCGACCCCCGCGACTTGCGCCGTCCCCACGCTCATGATCGCGCTCGCCGCATGGGCGTAGCGTCCACCGGGTACGTAGCAACCCGCCGTCTGACAAGGAATCAGGCGCTGACCGGCAACCAATCCCGGAATCAGTTCGGCGCGAAACTCCTGCATCGAGTCGCGCTGGCGGCGTGCAAAGTCCTGTACGCGATCACGCGCGAAGCGGATGTCGTCCTTAATTCCAGGCGTCAGCGCCCGCTCAGCGGCGGCGAACTCGGCCTCTCCCAGCACAATTTCACCTGAATAGCCGTCGAGATCACGCGCGTAGCGACGCACTGCGTCCTCGCCACCCACTTGAATCTCACTGAGTATTTTGCGCACTGTATCGGCGGTGGCGGTGTCAATTGCCTGCGTTGGCGGTGAAGCTTTTTTCAAATATTCAATAGACATGGCAAACAGAGGATGAATTCAGCGTACTTTTTTAGTTCGAATCGCAATGCGGGGCAGGCGTAGCGGCGCCGCCTCACATCGCGAGTCAAACTTCCTTTCGAAGGGGGCTCAATGGGTCAATTTGACCGGTTGGCGAATGCCTTGAGCACCGGGTCGCGATCAATGAGCTTCAGGTACTCATCAGTGACATACGTTTTAGGATCGGGAAGCGCCTCGTCGGCACGAAGCGAGCCAACTTCTTTCATAAAGGCGGCAATGGTATTCATGGTGCTATCGCCACGGGAAGGTTGCGCGCCACGGTTGAACATTGCCAGCTGGCCGGCCAGGTCAAAGGTCGGGCGCAGGTTCAACTCTTTGTTCATCGCGGCATCGCTGATGATCACACCGCCGGTGTCATAGTGCTTTTTCATAATGGCCAGCGCCTCTGCACGATTGGTGGCCATGAAGCGTTGTCCGCGCAGGTAGACCGCAAGAAAGCGTGCGACGAGCTGCGGGTTCTCTTTGGCCCAATCCGCGCGCACCACCAGGTTCCCTGGAACCATCGTTCCGGTATCTTTTCCCGAACATAAATACTTGGCGCCCGCCTTCTCCTCCACCGTGTACGTGTTGGGTGCCCATAAACCGCCAATGTCAGCGCTACCGGAGCTCATCGCGGCAATGATTTCTGCTTGCCCCATCGAGCGCAGGGTGACGTCACCCTTTTGCAAACCAAACTTCGTCAGGCATGATCGTACGGCCAGATCGACCGTCGAGTTGCCGGTGAGAAACACCGTCTGCCCCTTGAGCGACGCCGGGTTCTTGATCCAGGCGTCGGAGTTGGCGCCGCGCACATAAATCGCGTTGGTTGCCGATTGGTCGTCGGAGAATGCAACTGTGTGCAGTCCAAAACGAACCGCACCGAGCACCGCTGGCACGCTACCCGTATAGCCCACGTCCCAGCTCTTGCTGGCAGCGATTTGCGGCGCGCCTGCAGGGAAGTTCGTCACAACTACCTTGAGGCCGACCTCTTTCCACCAACCTTTTTCGTCAGCGAGGGCCAAGGGTACGGACCCCAGCAGCGCAGGTTGCGAGCTGATGCGCACTTCCTTAAGGTCTTGGGCGTGGGCGGTCAATGTTGCAGCGGCGGCAAGCGCAACGGAAGCGAGAAGTCGTAAGCCAAGTTTCATAAGTGTCTCCTGATGAAGAAAAATCGACGGGAAAGTTCTAAACGCGCAGCGATGTCGTTAGGTGTCAGTGATCGCCCGGGTTGTGCTGCTCACGCAACAGTCGCCAGATTCGGGTTCTGAGGTGGACGAATGAGGCCAGATCCATCACGTCCTCAATCCGTTCGTACTGCTGCCAGTTTTCGGCATCGCGGATCGGTTTGATATCAATAATTTCTTTAATCGCGCCGGGTCGGCGGGTCATCACAACCACGCGGTCAGCCAGATACACCGCTTCGTCCACTGCGTGGGTAATGAACATCACTGTGCGGGGATTGGCACGGCCCACGCGAAGCAACTCTTCTTGCATCACGGTCCGCGTCTGCGCGTCGAGCGCCCCGAATGGTTCATCCATCAACAGCACGTCGGGGTTGAGTACATAGGCGCGGGCGATGGCCACGCGCTGCTGCATCCCGCCCGAGAGTTGGTGCGGATAGGCCGACTCGTAACCTTCGAGATTCATCAGCTTGAGGTTGGTGGCGATGCGCTCCGCCGCCTCGGCTTTGGCAACACCCATCGAGCGCAAGCCAAAAAGAATGTTGTCGTGCACGGTTTTCCATGGAAACAACGCAAATTGCTGGAACACCACGGCGCGATCCGGCCCGGGCGCGTTAACAACTTTGCCACCCACCGTAACGCTGCCGCTGTCAGGGAATTCGAGCCCCGCGGCCATCCGCATGCAGGTGGTTTTGCCGCAACCCGAAGGCCCCACCACCGCGACAAATTCGTGCTCGTGGCAAGTGAAGCTCACGTTGTCTAGCGCAAGAAAATCCTTGCCCTCGCGCTGAAAGGTGCGCGATACGCTGTTGAGTACGATGTTTGCCATGCTGGTTCAGCGCCCTTGTTTACGATTGACCCAACTCTCGACGCCACGTAGTGCTACATCGACGATCAGTCCGAACACACCCACCGCGATCATGCCAACCATCACAATCGAGGTGTCGAGCGCGCCCTGACCGCGCACCATCATGAGCCCGATGCCGGTATTGGCTGCAATCAGCTCAGCGCCGATCAAACTCTGCCAGCCCGCGCCGGCACCGATGCGCAAGCCTGCGATGATCGACGGTAACGATGCCGGTAACAGCACTTCGTAGACGACACGCGGTCCGGAGGCGCCGTATACCTGCGCCGCTTCGATGTATTTTTTCTCAACGAATCGCGCACCACGGTAAGCGTTGATCAGGCATGGCGGAAACGCACCGGCAAAAATGATCATGGTGGGGCCACCGATGCCGGTACCGAACCAAAGCGCTGCGAAAGGCACCCAGGCGATGGGCGCAATAAAACGCAACGAATCAAACAGCGGCGTGACGATGTGATCAAGCAGTCGATACCACCCCATCAACAGTCCAAGCGGCACGCCGATTAGTGCCGCCAGAACGAAGCCCCGCAGATAGCGCTCAATACTCGCTCCAAGATGCCCCTGTAACGTCTGTCCGGAAAACGGCTTGGTGACCAGGCCGAGGCCACGTTCAACTACCTCCCATGGCAGTGGCAGAAACTTCCGTGGCGCTAGTTCCACCCACGCGGCGAGCGTCCACAGACCAAAGAAGATCAGCAAACCCATCGCTGAAAGCCAAATGAGCTGGTTGCGGTCGAGCTTTTCACCCATTCGGCATGCCTTAGTGGTTGGCTCGCCAAGGCATAGAACGGCGCTCGACCCAGTCGATGAGTGCAGTCAGTGCAAAGCCGACCAGCGCCACGGGCACCATGCCAGCCAGAATCATCGCCGGGTAGATATCCAGTCCGGCTTGATACAAGACCTTGCCCATGCCCAGCAACGCCCCCAAAAGCTCCGCTGCAACCAACGCCGTGAGACAGCCCTGAAGCGATAGGCGCAGCCCCGTAAAGATCGACGGCAACGCGCCCGGAACGATCACGTCTTTGATCAGGTTCCAACCGCGCGCGCCGAGCATGGCGCTGGCCTCAATGATGGGGCGCTCAATGTTGCGCACACCGGTAAAGCTATTGATAACCGATGGCACAAACGCAGCGAACCAAAGAATCATCACCTTGGCGGCGTCACCCAGTCCGAGCCACACAATAGCAAGCGGAATCCAAGCCAGCGCCGGAATCGGGCGTATCAACAAAAAAATGGGGTTGATGAGCGCCTCGGCCTTGCGACTCCAGCCCATCCACAGGCCGAGCGGCACACCTACCGCAGTGGCAGTAAAGAAACCCAGGCAGATGAGTTTGAGGCTTTGCAGGACATGCGAATGAATGCGCCCATCGGCATACCCGTCGCCGATGGTGAGCTGCTTGGCCGCGGCCCAGAACTGATCCGGACTCGGGAACGACTGCGGGTCGATGAGGCCCACCTTGGAGCCGACAAGCCAAAATCCAACCAGCGCAAGCATGGTGGCAAGGCCAATGATCGGGCGGACGGGGTCTCGACGGGCTTTCATAAATGAATAACTATAAACAAAATACTCCAGGTTTTCTAAGGCCAGTTGCAATGAATCGATAAGTCCAGTAACGTCACGATCCCTACTGGTTTTCCCAGAAGATTGGCCAACGATGACCCGCCGCCATACGACAAGTGATCTCATGTGGCCGCGCCTGTTTCGCCGCTTTGAGGGTCAAGCCAGCAACCTGCAGGGCCAACTACGCGACATGCTCGTCCACTCCGTGCTCGAAGGCTTTCTGTCGCCCGGCGAAGCGCTGCCGTCGAGCCGATCGCTGGCCGCATCATTACAGCTGTCGCGCACCACCGTCACGCTTGCTCTGCAAGCCCTCGCCGACAAAGGACTGATCGTGGGGCGCGCCCGCAGCGGCTACTTTGTAAGCGAGAATTTGCAGGCGACGTTTTTAGGGGCACGGCAACGCGCTCGCAGTGAGCTCTTGCCCACCCCCGTTTCTTGGGCGTCCCGGCTCACGCTGCGGCCCAGCGCCCAGAGGAACATATCCAAACCCGCCGACTGGCAGCAGCAACCCTACCCCTTTATTTACGGGCAGTTTGACGCGACGCTTTTTCCAAGCGCGGATTGGCGCGAGTGCGTGCTCGAATCCTTGCAGGGGCGGGCGGTAAAGCGTTGGGCACCCGACCACATTGACCGCGATGATGAATCACTCCTCGACCAGATTCACCGTCGCCTGCTGCCGGCGCGTGGCATCTGGGTGGGGCGCGACGAAATTCTGGTGACCACCGGTGCCCAGCAAGCCACCTTCATGCTCGCCACGCTCCTCGTCGGCTCGAGCACGCAGGTTGGCTTTGAAAACCCCGGTTACCCGGACGCGCGCAACAATTTTCTGTTGCGCACCAAGCACGTCAAGCTGCTGCGCGTCGATGAGGACGGTCTGATCGCTGGCAGCGCACTGCGCGGCTGCCACTATGTCTACGTCACGCCCAGCCACCAGTGCCCGACAACGGTCACCATGCCACTGCAACGGCGATTGGAATTGCTCGCGTGCGCTGATCGTGACGATTTCATCGTCATCGAAGACGACCATGAAAGCGAACTCAACTTCTCAGGGCATCCGACACCGGCACTGAAAAGCTTAGACACACGATCGCGTGTGATCTATCTTGGCAGCCTGTCAAAAACACTCGCACACGGCCTTCGTCTCGGCTACGTAGTCGCGCCGGCCGAATTGATCCGCGAGCTTCGCGCACTGCGCCGTCTGGTGATGCGCCATGTGCCCACCAATAACCAGCAAGTCGCCGCTAGCTTCATCGCCCATGGTCATCATGAAGCCTTCGTGCGAAGACTCAACCTTGCCTACCGCGAGCGGGCACAGACCCTTGTGTCCGCATTGGCCCGTCATGCGCCCAAACTTCAGGTCGTCGCCGCGCGCGGCGGCTCCGCACTTTGGCTAAACGCGGGCACGGGAATTGACTCGCGGGAGCTGTCTGAGCGCCTCTACGCGAGGGGCGTCGTGATCGAGCCGGGCGATGTGTTCTTCGCTGGCGCACGCATCCCCAAGCAATTTATGCGCATCGGCTATTCGTCTATTCCTGTCGAGCGAATCGATGCCGGTGTTCGAGAGATTACGCGCGCCCTAAGTCAGACGCGAATCGATGGCGGTTGACACCACGTCTCCTCGCGATGCGCTACGTTGCAGTGCTGCGTTGCCTTGCCTGGTCCTGCAAATGCACGGTCTGCGCCACCGCGCCGACAGACTGATTCGGCGAAGAAATCAACGTTAGCTGGCGGCGCAAGTTCTCCGTCGTCAGCCCCTTGCCATCCGGCTGCCAGCCCGGCGGGGCGAACAAATATCCCACCACGTCGCGCGCTGATTTCGCTTTGCGCAAATCGCCAAAAATATTGATCCACTGCTGAAACACGATTCGTAGCGGATTGTTTGACGTGATGGGCTGCACCCAGCCATAGCGAATCTTGATGTCATCGCGCTCAGGGATATACGTCCCAAACATCCGGTCAAAAATCACCAGTACGCCGCCGTAGTTGGCGTCGAGGTATTCAACGTTGGCCGCGTGATGCACGCGATGCGCGGAAGGCGTGTTGATGATGCCTTCCAGAAATCCAAGCTTGGGAATCCACTCGGCGTGAATCCAAAACTGATAAAGCAGATTGATCGCAAACGCGAGCAGAATGACTTGCGGCGCAAACCCGAGCCACGCCAGCGGGGAGAAGAACACGAGGGTCAGCGTGATCTTGCCCACCCAGCCGAGGCGATAGGCGGCAGACAGGTTGAACTGGTTGGGCGAGTGATGCACAGCGTGGTTGGCCCAGAACCAGCGGCTACGATGGCTAACGCGATGAAACCAGTAGTACGCGAATTCCAGCGCGAAAAACAGCACGACCCAAGACAGCGGCTCCTTCATATCCCAACTGAAAACGCGGTGCTCATACAACCAGGCCGCACCGGGTAGCGCCAGAAGCGCAGGCACAAAGTCAGCGAAGCGCCGACCAATTGCAATCACGAGCGACACCATCGAGCCCTTCCAGTCGTAATCCCGCCGTCCGGTGAACGAGAGCACCACGCCCTCAAGAAGCGCACTGCCGACGGCCACGCCCGCGATGACAAGATAAATGCGAACGAAAGTTGCGGTATCCAAGATCGGCGGGCTCCGGGGTTGATCGGCTGTACTGTGTGTCGCTATTTTGCGCTGCGAAGCATACAGACATCGCGGCGTCGTGTAGAGTTCGAAAATCAAACGGGTCAAATGCAACAGAATGATGGAGAGGGCCATGAACTCGCCGCACACGGTTGCCCGATTGCCAGTGATTCAAAAGGAGGATTCAGATGAAAACATTTCGTAGTTCCGCGCTCAATGCGTTCGTTGCCAGCGCCCTGGTCATGCTCGCGCCCAGCGCACAGGCACAAAGCCTGAGCCTGCTCTGCAACGCGACCATTGACTGGTGCGAGCTCATGAAGAACAAGTTCGAAGCCGAGACCGGCATCAAGACCAGCATGGTGCGCCGCAGCTCCGGCGAATCGTATGCGCAGGTGCGCGCCGAATCGGCGAACCCGAAGACGGACGTGTGGTGGGCCGGCACGGGCGACCCGCATCTGCAAGCGGCTGCCGAAGGCCTGACCGAGGTCTATAAATCGCCCTCGTTGCCCAAGTTGCAACCGTGGGCGCAAAAGGTGGCGGACGCTTCCGGCAACCGCACCGTCGGCATTTATCTCGGCGCGCTGGGCTATTCGTACAACGACAAAATGCTCGCCAGCAAAAAGCTGCCCGCACCGAAATGCTGGAGCGATCTGGCAGACGCTAAGTACAAGGATGAAGTGCAGATGCCCGACCCGAATTCATCGGGCACGGCCTACACCATGCTCGCCACGCTGGTGCAGTTGATGGGCGAAGAAAAAGCCTTCGCCTTCATGAAATCGATGCACAAAAACGTGAACCAGTACACCAAGAGCGGCGTCGCGCCGTCTCAGGCGGTTGGGCGCGGCGAGACGCTGATCGGCGTGTCGTTCATGCATGATTTGATCGTGCCGAAACTCGGTGGCTTTCCGGTGACGCTCGTCACGCCGTGCGAAGGCACGGGCTACGAGATCGGCTCGATGAGCATCATCAAAGGGGCGCGCAACATGACTGAGGCGAAGAAGTTTTACGAATTCGCACTGCGCGCCGACATCCAGTCGCTCGCACCTTCAGTGAAGGCGTATCAGATTCCGTCGAACAAAGACGCTACCGTGTCCGCTGAATCGATCAAGCCGAGCGAGGTCAAACTCATCGACTACGATCAGGCGAAATATGGGTCGTCTGAGGTGCGCAAGCGTTTGTTGAAGCGCTGGACGGATGAGGTTTCGGGCGCACCGCGCTAGTCTTCCCTCGTCCCCTCTCCCGCAGTGCGGGAGAGGGCTAGGGTGAGGGCCGTTGATCTAGCTTAAATGTTCGCGAAATCACCGCCCTCACCCGCCCTGTCGGGCACCCTCTCCCGCGGTGCAGGAGAGGGATTTCAATAGCGAAATTTCCAGTGAACCCATCCCTCCAAGCCCGCTACACCTTCGCCCAAACCCTCGCCCGCGAAGCAGGCGAACTTGCTCACAATTACTTCAAAAATCTCGACCAAATCGTCGTCGAATCCAAAGGCACGCAAGACGAGGTCAGCATCGCGGATCGCGAGACTGAAGTGTTCCTCCGCACCAAAATCGCCGGTGCGTTTCCCGATGACGGCATCCTAGGCGAAGAAGGCGGCGATGACACCAACGGCAAATCGATTATCTGGGTGCTCGACCCGATTGACGGCACTGCCTGTTTCGTCAACAGCATGTTCTCGTGGTGCATCTCGGTTGCGGTGGTCATCGACGGCGTGCCCAGCATCGGCGTGGTGTTCGACCCGAATGCGAACGAGCTTTTTCATGCGGCTCTCGGTGGCACGGCGTACGTCAACAACAAACCGATTCACGTCAAGGAAGCCGCCGATTTCAAAGGTGGCGTGCTTGGCGTCGGCTTCTCGCACCGCTCGCAACCCGAAGAGTTCACGCCGTTCATGTACACCCTGTTATCAAGCGGCGGCATGTTCATCCGAAACGGCTCCGGCGCGCTGATGCTTTGCTACGTCGCGGCGGGGCGCTTGATCGGCTACTACGAACCGCACATCAATTCTTGGGATTGCCTTGCCGCCATTGTCATCACCGAGGCGGCGGGCGGCCGCTGCAACGACTTTTTGACCAACGATGGCCTGACGCGCGGCAACCCGATTCTGGCAGCGGGCAAGGCGCTGTATCCCGCGCTCCTCGCAGCGACTGGTAAACAGATCATCTAACCAACGACTTTTTGCTGCGTGCCTTATTTCATTGGGCTTCGGCGCATTTTTATGTCAAAGTCGATATGAGGCATTTTATGGCTTGAGCCCCGCACAAATAAGCCTTTTAGCCAAATAGCCAGTGCGCAGTCAGATGCTGCCACGCGCGCGTAAACTACGCCCCCTGACCTTTGATTTTTCTTCCCCGCCCATGTGGAAACGCCGCATCGTCATCACCCTGCTATCAATCGCCGCTCTCGGCGGTTGCGCGCTGTTTCTCGCGCAGCGACATGGCGACAAGCTGTCGATTGAGCTCACCGAGCAGGAACTGCAAACGAGGCTCGCGGCGCGCTTCCCGATCCAGAACTGCTCGCTCGTCATCGTCTGCCTCGACATCACGTCACCCAAGCTCAAACTGGTGGAGGATTCGGATCGTGTTTCGCTCTCCGCTGACCTCGCGGCAACGGTCGTTCAGCGGCGTTACGTCGGCGGGCTAGCGTTTTCCGGCAAGGTTTTCTACGTCGCCGAGAGCGGCGAATTTTTTCTCGACGACGTCGAGATTCATCGCTTCGACCTCGAAGGCGTTCCGACCCAATACACCGAAATGCTGCGCAGTCGCGGTCCATCGCTGCTGCGCGGCGTACTCGCCAACAAACCGATCTACACGCTCAAGAACGACAACGCGCAACAGCGCCTCGCGCGCCTGGCGTTGCGCGATGTGCGCGTGGTCGGTGGCAAGCTTCGCGTTTCTTTCGTGAACCCTTCCAACTGATGGTTTTCACCCTCTCCCCTTGTGGGAGAGGGCCGGGGAGAGGGGTAAACGAGAAGAGCAAGCTCAACCGCCCCGCCCCAAGCCACCAACCCTAACCCTAACCCTGTCCCACGCGGGGGAGAGGGGACAAAACGGCCACGCATAGCCCAAAAATGTAGCCTCGATGCAGCTCCGCGGAATCGAGGATCGTGGCGCACAACCAGCTTCGAGCCATCGCTCTCCCCGCCCACCCGTCCACCCGCAACCCCGCGTAACATCCCCCGCCAAACCTACAACGCAAGGAGCCCCCCCCACCATGACCAGCCTCGCCACCCTCACCAATCATCAAATCCGCCTCGCCGCCCGCCCCGTCGGCCTGCCAACGCGCGACGGCTGGTCGTTCACCACCGAGCCCGTTACCGAGCCCGCAGCCAACAGTGGCGGCATCGTCGTCAAAACGCTTTCCCTCTCGCTCGACCCCGCCATGCGCGGCTGGATGAACGAAGGCAAAAGCTACATCCCGCCGGTCGGCATCGGCGAAGTCATGCGTGCGGGCGGCATCGGCAAAGTCATCGCCTCGAGCAACCCAAAATTTGCGGTCGGTGACGTAGTCACCGGCAGCCTAGGCGTGCAGGAATACGCAACGTTTGACGAAGTGGGCCTCAAGCGCGGCGGCGTCGCCAAAATCGACCTGCGCGTCGGCAGCATCAACCAGTGGCTCAACGTGCTCGGCATGCCCGGCATGACGGGCTACTTCGGCCTCATGGATGTGGGCCAACCGAAGGCGGGCGAAACCGTCGTCGTCTCCGGCGCGGCCGGTGCCGTGGGCCAAACCGTCGGCCAACTCGCCAAAATCAAGGGCTGCCGCGTCGTCGGCATCGCGGGTGGCAAAGCCAAGTGCGACTGGGTGGTGAAGGAGCTCGGATTTGACGCCTGCATCGACTACAAGGGCCTTGCGCCTGCTGGCGCAAAAGATTCGTGGAGCGGGGTTCGCGAAGGCCTCAAGCAACATTGCCCGAACGGCGTCGACATCTACTTCGACAACGTCGGCGGCGAAATCCTCGACCACGTGCTCGCCAAAATCAACCGCAAAGCCCGCATCATCATCTGCGGCGCTATCTCGCAATACAACAACACGACAGCAGTACAAGGCCCGAAAAATTACCTCTCGCTGTTAGTCAACCGCGCCCGCATGGAAGGCATCGTCGTCTTCGACTACGCAGACCGCTACGGCATCGCAATCGCCGAAATGGCAGGCTACCTGCGCGACGGAAAGATGAAATCGAAAGAAGACGTCGTGGTTGGGCTGGAGACTTTCCCGGAGACTTTGCTCAAGCTTTTTAATGGGGAGAATTTTGGGAAATTGGTTTTGAAGGTGGCGGGGGAGTAGCGGTTTTGTGCGAGCTCAACTTAGAAAGTTGGTCGCTTTATTCGATAGATCGAACCCAAAGCTCACGCGCCAAGCGTCCATCGCTAGTTAGAAGCGACGCGACGCTCATCCATTTAACCAAGTGCTTTTTCATTTTTGAGATAACTTATGAAATTTTTTCCCTATTGCTCGATTGAAATTAAGAGACAAGCGAATGGCCTCATTTCGGCCGACAAGCAGTCTCTGTCAACGTTTTGGTCGCATGTTGATACGGAAGTACACGACGGCCTCTCGGGGGCGATAGGCTGTTACATCATGTCCATTCGTGCCGGTAAAGGTGTGCTCCCTTGGTACGTCGGGCTAGCGGAGAAGCAGTCGTTCCGAAAGGAGTGCTTCACTGCTCACAAACTGGTTCACTACAACAACGCTATCGCCAAAAGAAAGGGAACTCCACTCCTGACCTTAATCGCTAAACAGACGCCCAAAGGCAAACTTGTGGGTCCGACTGGAAATGAACATCGCGACGTGCACTTCCTTGAAAGTATGTTGATCTCTCGTTGCCTCTGGCGCAATCCTGACCTTTACAACAAGCGCGACACCAAGATGCTGCGGGAAATGGTGATTCCAGGATTGTTGAACACACCAACGGGCAAAGCAGTTACATCCGTCTCAGACTTTCGTGCACTTATTGGGTCTTAACGG
Source organism: Burkholderiales bacterium (assembly GCA_025352105.1). Classification (GTDB taxonomy): domain Bacteria; phylum Pseudomonadota; class Gammaproteobacteria; order Burkholderiales; family Casimicrobiaceae; genus Casimicrobium. The sequence continues at coordinate 28,973 of JANXUB010000065.1, forward strand.
GCGTACCATACCTTCGTTAACAACAGAGCAAGGTACAGAGCGTCATCCGCCATTGGTGACCGAGGCATTGATGCTTGATTTTCCGATCACGCCTCCACCCTCAAACGGTGCATGACGCTTCGCGTATGCACCCTACCCCGCAACCCGGCCATGTGTACTCCAATCAACTCGTAGATGAAAAAAGAAGCGGAAATCTATTGCCCGAATTGCGAGTACCGCCCGGTAGCTGAGGATCGATGGGAATGCGTGCCGTCTTGCGGAACCTCGTGGAACACATTCTGGACACGCGGCGTATGCCCCGGATGCGGAACCAAGTGGCCGATGACGGAATGCCTGCTCTGCCAGGAGTGGTCGCCGCACGAGCACTGGTATCACTATCCGCCCGAGGTCACCGTCAAGAGCGAGCCGCTAGTCAGCGACCCTGAGACTGCATAAGCTTTCGGTATGGGGGGACGCTCGCAGTCCGGCCTTGTTTCGCCCCTGAAGCTTTTTTGATCGCGATTTGACCGAGCTACCGCTTTCAACGAAAAAATTCGGCAGGGTGGCACCGCCCCGGATTCATTTCAAAAAAATCGACCTGCGCACAGACAGTTTGGAATGACGGAACAAAGTGCTCAATCAGCGTTTCAGATTGATGAGCAACAAACGCGTCTGAGTTTTGCAAATTTGAAGCGTTTAGGCGTGTGCGACGAAGGATTCGATGTACTAAATCGAGTCAACCAAGTCGGCCTCATTTGCCTAACTGACTTTGGTTTGGCGCTAATTGAGGCTTGCAAAGGCGCAAGGTAGCGAGGTAGTGTGGCATCAGAATGCGCAGTTTATTTGCCCGAAGCAGCCGTTGGTGATTGACCAACTGCGCAGTTGCATGTCGCCGGATAAAGTGGACCCCACTGTCAAGACAACTTTGAAGTTAATTTAAGTTGTGCGCTCGATGTGTCGTACAGCTGAACAGCGCTGCCCTGATTCGTGATTTGATGTTTTGGTGTTCGCCGCAGAGCCTGTGTCCAGCGGGGAGCGTAGCGAGGCGCAGGACACAGGCTCTGCGCGCGGATATTTGTCGATGATGATGGCCCCGCCGCCGGTGCCGCTTCGATGCACCGCATCCGGGGTTCGATTGTCAAGCGCTTGATGTGGCCGCTCGCCGTTGTAGAACGTAGCGTACTGGGTCAAGCCGATCATCAGCTCGCCCATCGTGGCGTAGCCTTTCAAGTACACGTCCTCGTATTTCACC
>JANXUB010000070.1 GCA_025352105.1 Burkholderiales bacterium
ATGGCTTTTTGTCGCGCTTGCCGTCAAAGAAGCCGTCGTATCCAGGTCATTTTGAACGGGCGTTTCCCGAGGGCTATCTCGATACCGTCACCAGCGGAGCTAACCAGTTGCGCGATCCGTCGCTACGAATACTCTACGAGAACATTCGACTCGTCGAGACCGCGCCGCTTTTTGAGTCGACAAGGCTCACGGCCATTTGGGCGCTGAACACCGGCGAGGCAAAAAAGCTGGTGGCACGTGCCGCGTACAACCCCAACGCAACCTTTGCGCCGGATCTCGCAAAAACCTCGACAGATCGTTTGTCCTGCATGGGGCAACTCAATCCGTTGCTGACCGTTCGCCTGAAATAGCCGCGATTTACTGCTGTTGCTGCTGCGGTTGCACGGGCATTCGCCCTTTTTCGCGCTGTGGTGCCTCGGCGGCAGGACGAACCTCCGGTGCACGCACTTGTTCTGCGGCCCGTGGCGGTTGAGGTTGCGCTGGCGCGGGAGCCACAGAGCGTTGCTCGACGACAGGCTGCGGCGCGCGTTGGACGACCGGCGCTTGCGGTGCGACGGGCGCGCGGCGCTCAACTTGAGCCGGTTGCGCAGGCGGCATTGCTTGTTGCGGTTGAACAAGTTGTGGCGGCGCGCGATATTCAGTCGGCGCTTGTCCGCGCTGCGGCTCAACCCGTTGAAGCGGGCGTTCGCGACGGTCTTTGGGCATCGGTGTGGCCGCTTCGCCAAGCGCAGGGTTTTGCGTTGTCGGTGCGGGTCGTTGAACTTGCGGGCGCGCAACCACAGGGTTTGGGTCCTGCCAGACGCGCGGCTGTGCGACGCCAGCGTTCGGCGCGAAGGGGACAGCTTGCGTAGCTGCTACGCCCGGCGCACGTTCGCGCACGATTTGCGGCATCGACACCACTGGATTCGGATCAACGCGGCGGCCCTGCTGTTGCGGGGTAGCGGTCGCGCCGACCACTGAGGAGCCCATCGAGCGTCCGGGTTGCGACTGAAATTGTGGCAATACTTCACCCATGCGGGCCGGCGGCGCGCTACGCAGATCGCGCTCGGCAATATTCCTCACCAGATTCTGAGCAACAGGCCGCCCGGCAATAAACGCAGCGCCGGCGACCGCTGTAATCGCGCCGGGAATCGCCGCATGCATGTAGTTGCGCGGACGCCACGGCTCCTCAGCAATGTTTCTGACGTAGGGACGATTGACCTGACGCCAGTAATTCGGCGTGTAGCTGTACCAGGGCACGAACGGCTCGTTCCAGCCGAGCGGCACCCACGAATAAGTCGGGCCGACGCTCGCGTTCACGCTCCAGCCGTCACCACCGAAAAACGTGACCAAAGCGGGCGCGTAAACCGGGCGACCCACGTAGCTGCCGGGGCTCCATGCCCACCGGTTACCGATGCGCACCCAGCGCCCGTAATGCGACGGCGCGAAGCCCCACGGTGCATCGTCCACCCATGTCCAGCCCCACGGCTGCACCCAGCTCCAGCGGCCATAGCGATACGGTGCCCAGCCCGCAACGACCGTCGTGGGATACCAGATGCGACCGTACTCGTAGTCGTTGTCCCAACTGCCGTATTGATCCAGCTCGCGCGCGCCGACCATCCATGGGTCGACGCCACCCCCGGTGCTGTTGGCGTAGCGGTCATAGCGGCGATCACGCGCGCTGGCCCATGCCTCGAAGCCGCCGCTGCCCGAGCCTGCGGCGTAGCGGTCAAAGCGAGCGCCGTTGACATCGAGCAGCAGGTTGTTGCCGCGATTGACCATGATGGAGGTGCCATTGGCAAACACTTCCGCCTGGCCCGCGCGTACGGACACCGCTGCGGGCGCGTAGGCTGACGCGGCGGACACGACGTAAAAGCCCGGTTGCAGGAACGAGGCTTCACCGGATTGCGTGGCGATTCGCATTGAATCCTGTTGCTCCCATGCGCGAATGCGCACGGCCATCGCGCCCTGCGACAGGCGCGCGACGACGCTCTGATCATCAAAGCGCTCGAAGTAGACGTTACTGCCACCGGCCAGCCAAAGCTGTACCGCACCCAGGTCCAGTTCGGCGCGGCCACCCTCGCTCACGTACAGGTTGTCGCCCGCCGTGATCGCGTAATTGCGCGAAATCGACCGCCAGTCCTCGCGTTCATTGGCGAGCTGCACATCGCCCGCAGATTCAGCCAATCGGGCGACGCGCCCGGGCGCATCGGCCGATGCCGCCGTCAGCATGACCAGCGCGGCGAATGCCGCAGCGGTCAGGCGTTGCAAAGTGAGATTGAAAATATTCATCGTGTTCATCGCCGTAGTTGTCCAGATATTTGCTCCAGGCAGCACGCGCCTTAGACCTAGGAGACAACGCAATTAACGTGTCGCGGCGAGCCCCAGTTGACCGGGGCAACCCTCGGCATTCGCAGGCACCGATGAATAACAAACAATTTACTGTATATTAAAACAGTTTTATACAAGTTGATTTTCGTCTTTGTCTCTAGCCATCACCTATAGCCGCGCCCTCGCGGGATTGCATGCCGAACTCGTCACGGTTGAGGTTCACCTCGCCAACGGCTTGCCTGCGTTCAATCTGGTCGGCTTGGCCGACACGGAAGTACGCGAAAGCCGGGATCGCGTGCGGGCGGCGATCCAGACTGCGGGCTTCGAATTTCCCGTGCGCAAGCTCACCGTCAATTTGGCCCCAGCGGAGTTTCCAAAAGAATCCGGGCGCTTCGATTTGCCGATCGCAATTGGCATTTTGGTTGCCAGCGGTCAGCTCCCAGCGGCACGATTGAAGGGTCTGGAATTTGCGGGCGAACTGGGGCTGAATGGCGATTTGCGTCCGGTGCGCGGTGCGCTGGCGATGGCATTGGCGGCGGCGCGCACGGGCAATACGCTGGTGTTGCCAGAAGCCTCAGCGCAAGAGGCATCGCGCGCAAAAAGCGCGACTGTCCTTGCCGCTAAAACGCTGCTTGAAGTGGCGGCCTACATGACCGGTCGCCACGAACTGGCGACTCCGGTGATCGATGCCGAAGCAGAAGTCATGATTTATCCCGATCTGCAGGATGTGAAGGGCCAAAGTCAGGCCAAGCGGGCGCTGGAAATTGCTGCGGCAGGGCGTCACAGTTTGCTTATGATGGGCCCACCGGGAACCGGAAAAAGCATGCTGGCGCAGCGGCTGCCGGGCATTTTGCCTCCAATGAGCGAGGACGAAGCGACCGAAAGCGCAGCCGTTTTGTCGCTGGTGGGCAAATTTAAAGCAGAGTCGTTCGGGCAGCGGCAAGTGCGATCTCCCCACCACACGGCCAGTGCCGTCGCGCTGGTAGGTGGTGGCAGCGACCCCCGGCCTGGTGAAATTTCGCTGGCGCATCACGGCGTGCTGTTTCTCGACGAACTTCCAGAGTTTGATCGCCGTGTTTTGGAAGTTTTGCGCGAGCCGATGGAGAGCCGCGTGATTCACATTTCGCGCGCGACGCGGCAGGTGACTTATCCCAGCAATTTCATGTTGGTCGCCGCGATGAATCCCTGCCCGGATGGCTACTTTGGCAGCAATATCACTGCTCGTCCATGCCGCTGCACACCAGATCAAATCGCCAGATACCGTAGCAAAATTTCGGGCCCGTTGCTTGATCGGATTGACCTGCAAATCACCGTACCCACCGTGGCGACGGAATCTCTACGCGCAGCGGCTGACGGCGAGTCGTCTAGCACCGTCCGCGAACGGGTGATCGCAGCCGCCAACCGACAGCAGCAACGCCAGAACAAGGCAAACGCCGATCTATCCTCAACCGAATTGGACACTCATTGTGCGCTCGATGAACATGGTTCAGCGCTGCTACAACAAGCTGCCACGAGGCTAGGACTGTCCGCCCGCGCCCAGCACCGGATTTTGCGGGTGGCGCGCACGATTGCTGACCTGGCAGATGCCGAGCGAATCGCTGTTTCGCATGTCGCCGAGGCTGTTGGGTACCGCAGAATGGATACTTAAGCCAATTAATGGCGCAATTGTGTCTATTGACCGTGACAATCTGTTGACATGTCCACGCCGCACAAGTAAAGTTCGTCTTAGACGTTTGTCTCCTGCTTGTCCTCCCTGAGCGGGTGCTTTACGGAGTACCGTACAGCATTGAGCCCCTGTTTGATTGTCACTCAGGGGCTTTTTCTTTGGCGCTCAAGCTTCTGAGTCGTCTTGGCGCGGAAGCTCTTTGTCCAACCAAAGGTTGAACGTTGTCGCGCATTCCTTCATTCCCATGCCTGTATGCGCTGAGAACAGAATGATGTCGTCACGCTCGGCAATCAGTGGCTTGGCATCGCCTTCTCGAAACGCATTGCGAATCTTCATGCGTTCGCTCTGCGTCAATTTGTCGGCTTTGTTCAGCAGCCACATCAGCGGGGGGCGTCCGCGCCCCAACCCATCGAGCCATTCCACAAATTGCAGATCGAGCGGCGTAGGTGCATGACGCACATCGAGCACCAGCACGATGCCGCGCAGGGCATCACGTTCGCGAAAATAATGCTCGATCACGCCCGTCCAGACGCGCTGCTTATCCTTCGGCGTGCGAGCAAAGCCGTATCCAGGCAAATCGACGAGATGCCCTCCGTTGCGAAGCGGGAAAAAATTGAGTTCGCGAGTGCGCCCGGGCATTTTGCTGGCGTAGGCCAGTCGCGTTTGCCCGGCAAACTTGTTGATGCTGCTGGACTTTCCAGCGTTTGAGCGCCCCGCAAAGGCGATCTCTGGCCCCGTGACAAACGGCAGGCCTTCGACATCAACAACCGACTTGTCGAACGTGACCCCCGCAAATTCCGGGATACGCTCCAGTCTCTCGGTCGCTAGCGTGCGCGTTGTGTGCGCAGTGTGGGCAGGGGTGTCCATAGGTGGCCGGTGCGTGAAAGTTATAATTTTAGGTTGTAGTACCCCTCTTCCATTGATTTCGCCGATATTGCCCATGCGGGCACGTCGAAAGCCAATTTCAACAGCCATTCACCATGACTTTCAACCGCCGTACTTTTACTGTCGCCGTTTCAGTTTTCGCCTCTGTCTTGTCGATGGCTGCGTTTGCGCAAGCCGACAAAGACTCCGAATACACCAAGGGTCAGGCGCTCGCTGGCGTTTGCGCGGGCTGCCACGGTGTCGATGGCGTGAGCCCGATCCCGACGCAACCAAATCTGGCCGGGATGAGCTGGCAGTACATCGCGAGGCAGTTGCGCCACTTCAAATCAGGCCAGCGCGACAACGCCATCATGAAAGGGTTCGCGACGACGTTGAGCGACGCCGACATGAAGTCGCTGGGCGTGTATTTCTCGGCACAAAAAGGTCGCGCGATTGGCACCAAAGACGAAAAGCTCGCGAAGAGCGCCGAACGTCTTTACCGGGCTGGGGATGCAGCGCGCGGGATCCCTGCCTGCGCGGGTTGCCATTCGCCAAGCGGTGCTGGCATTCCAGCGCAATATCCTCGCGTGGGTGGTCAGCATGCCGAATACACACTGGCGCAATTGACCGCGTTCAAAGGCGGCGTTCGTGGGGGGGCGACCAAGGACGACACTAACGCGAACGGCAAGATCATGATGACGATCGCCAGCCGCCTGACAGAGGGCGAAATGAAAGCTTTGGCCGAGTACACAGCTGGGCTCAAAGCGAACTAGGCCTCGCCGATGCAAAGCCTAGAAAGCTCGGATAGCGTCACTGTTACCGGGCTTTTTTCTTATCCGATCAAGGGTTGCCGTGCGATTTCACATCGCACAGCCGCTGTACTGACGACTGGCCTCAGCCATGATCGCGAATGGATGGTCGTCGATGCGCGCTCATCGCCAGCGCAGTTCATCACACAACGACAATGCGCCGCGATGGCGACACTTCGCGTGGATGTTAATGCTGAGGCTGGCGTGACGCTTGCCACTGATGGCAATGACGCACTGCGCGTTGATGCGCCATCGCGCAGTGCGCTGATCAAAGTCAAAGTTTGGAACCACGAGACCATCGCACTTGACGCGGGCGATGCCGCCGCGAAATGGCTTGAAAGCAGGCTCGGTTTAAGTCATGCCGTAAGGCTGGTTCGCTTCAATCGCGACATGCGCCGGGAGTGCAATCGCTTGTACGCGGGAGACTCGGGCGCACACACTTATTTCGCGGACGGTTATCCGCTCCTGGTAACGAACACGGCGTCCCTGGCTGACTTGAATCTGCGCATTGGCGGTGGCGCGAACGCCGCGCTTCCGATGAACCGATTTCGACCCAACCTCGTGATTGACGGTCTTCCCGCTTGGGACGAAGATCACGTTGATACGCTGACAATTGGAGAGGTCGTGCTTAAGCTTGCGAAGCCCTGCGTCCGCTGCGAAGTTACGACCGCAGATCAGACCACAGGCATTCGGCCATCCGATGAGCCACTCAAAACGCTTAGCCGCTTTCGCAACAATAAGGAATTCGGCGGCGTGACGTTTGGCTGGAATGCGGTGGTGTTAGTGCCAGGCGACATTTCTACTGGCGATCTGGTCAGTGCAGGGTATCGCTTCTAGCGAACCCATACACAAAATGCGCGCGCCGCTTCGGCGCGCGCTTCTCTGCGGCTAAGGCTTGGCGCAGAAATTGATCGATTCGCCTGTCCAGCCAAGCTCGTTAACCATGTAACCGTACAAGCTGGCGTTGGTGACATAGCGATGGTTGCCGTCGTCGACATAGCGCGGCGTGCCGCGGAATACGCGATAAATTGGAACCTCTCCCGCCCTGCACTGAGCACTCGGTCCGGTTCCAATGGGAATTGCCACGTAGGAGTCAATGCCTTCATTGCAGAACGTTCCGTTCGGCAAACCCTGACAATTCAGCGTAAAACGCTCCAAACCTGACGCCGAGATCGCCGCGCGATCCGAATTCAGCGCAGTATAGAAATGTGAACCGCGACTCCCGGCCTTGGCCGCACCCGCCGCGAAGTAGCGAGAAATTGACGACGTGGCCGACGTCGAAAACGGATCAGTCTTGAACCAATATGACGAGCGATACCACAGGCGATTCGCACTGCCGTCCACGATATTGTCTAGCAACGACTTTTCGTCTTCACGCGACGTCATGAAGTAGAAATCAAGCTGCGGATTCCAGTACTCGACCATCGCGGCCTGAGAGGCCGTTGTGGCTGGTATCACCGCCGCTGGCAGGAGGTATGGTGCCAGCCGCGTGAACAGCATGTCCATCCGCGAAAAGCGATCGGCGCCGTTCGGATTGCTACAGGACGCAGCGCCCCCCTCGAGACCACCGCGGAGCTCGTAATACCCACCGGAGGCGTTAAACGTGAACACGCCAGAGCCGCTCGATCCGCCCTCGGTAGTACCCATAGTCCAACGAACGGAGATAAAGCTGTCTTTGCCCGCTTGAGGACGCGGCACGTTGTCATACGCGAGCGGGCCCTGGACATAGCCCTGCATGTTGCCTTGGGAGAATTTTTTGAGGTCGCCCTGTGGGTGATGCAAGCCAACAGTTACTGTGCCCGCAGGAATGACAGTTGCGTTCCAGGCCGCGCGGACTGTGCCTAGCGGCGGACTTTGGCGCAGTTGAAGCAAGGTAACGTCTAACGTCCTATCTGTTACCAATAGCGTCGAACCGCCACCGACCAGTTGATATGGAGGAACTGCCCGACTGTTGCACGATACAGCGTCAAAAAACCAATAAGTGTTGAGCGTGGACGCGGCCGCCTGGTTACTGATGCAGTGCGCTGCGGAGTAAAAATAGTCCCCGCCCGACGTCGAGTTCAGTAGCGTGCCGGTACAGGCATAGGTGCCGGAGCCGTCGGTGAAAACCATTTTGGCGGTCGCCTTGGCTGCATTGAGTAGCGCCGTGCTCGGATTGCTCACGCAGGCGATATCTACATTGCACGATCCAGAGGTGCCGATGTCACGAATGTCTTTGTTCAAGTCAGCGCCGACCTTGACCAGATGCGACAACTGCTCAAAAACGACACTGAACTGCGACGGATCGAAACCGGCCAGGACATGCAATTCCACTGTTCCGGTGTTTCCTTCAAGCACAGGTGACCAGGCAGTCTCCGCGCTCGGAATAGCAGTTGATCGAAATACCTGGTCACGACCACTACCTGAGAAGCGCAACTCCAGTCCGTTGCTTGGGCCGTCTACGTGATATGCGATACGGATACCCGCAGCATCCGAAGCGACCACCTGTACCTGCACGCTGCGACTACCATCACTAAGGGGCGTCCAGGGCAGCGTTGCTAACGGCAATGCACGCAACGAAGCGGGGATGTCTCGCGGATAGCCGACTTGCACTGGCTTGGCTCGTTCACCATCAACCGCCAGTGATTTTTGTGACGATGCCGCCGCGATAGGGCGCGTCCACGCGGAGGCTTCGATGCGATACGCATCGTCAGCAGTACCCAGAAATTGTTCCACTACCGCAGCTTTGCTGGATTCAACAATAGCCTGCGGCATGCTGCGGCCCTCGCTCGGAATGCCGACGGCAAACGTAGCCGACGTGACGGAGCCAAACAGCAAAGTAGTGAAGAGAAATCGTCGCAACATAAATTTATGTCCTTAATCAAAGGGGGGCGAGTGGCCTTTATAGCCGCCACACCAACGTGCAATCTAGACCGACATTGTGCGCTCTGCAAGGCAGCGCCGCAACCCGTCTCGCCAATCCGGAAGTGTCCTGCCAAATGTCGCCGCAAAGCGACGCGAATCAAGCACGCTGTACGCAGGACGAACAGCGGCAGTTTTGTATTCAGACGTAGAAATTGCCTCAACAGCGACACGATCCGACATATGAGCATCCTCAAAAATCGCTCGCGCAAAATCGCACCAGCTCGTGGGGCCAACGCAACTCAAGTGATAGAGCCCGGAGCTGGCGACAAGTTCCGCAGTGTTACGTTCCAGCACGAGCGCAATCAAATCAGCGATATCTGCGCTGTAGTTCGGCACGCCGATCTGATCCGCGACGACGCGCAGTTGCGCACGCTCGCCACCGAGCCGCAGCATCGTCTTGTAAAAATTTGCACCATCATTGCTGTAAACCCAGCTCAGCCGAAAGACAAGATGCGCGGGAGATTCATGTGCGACCGCAATTTCACCAGCTAGTTTGGATGCGCCGTACACGCTTGCAGGATTCGTTGCAGCGTCCTCGCTGTACGGCGCTTTTGCCGTACCGTCAAATACATAGTCGGTTGAAAAATGAATGGGAAAAACACCCAACTCAGTGCATGCTTGTGCCAGGTTTCGCGGCCCCGTCGCATTGATCGCAAAGGCTGCATCGCTGTCTGTTTCGGCGCGATCTACCGCCGTGTAGGCGGCGCAATTCAGCACTACATCTGGCTGTATCGATGCGAGCGCGCGTCGACACGCAGCCGCATCGGCAATGTCGAGTTTTGTGCGGTCTAGCGTGGCAACATCGTGCGCGCCAGACAATCGACGCGCCAGCGCCAAGCCGAGCTGACCGCTGGCACCTGTGATGAGCAGCTTCAATGGCAGGCAGCTGAAAGTGGAAGTGGCCGATGCCGATTCATTTGAACGTCGGTGCCTGTTTGAACGTCATCCCCGCCGCGTCCTTCGCATTCA
>JANXUB010000119.1 GCA_025352105.1 Burkholderiales bacterium
GTCACCTGCTGCCCGAGAATCGCCCGCAGCGCCAACTCAAAGCCATCAAACGCGCCCGGCAACCGCAACCCGTTCGCGCCCTCGGCTAACTCGCCTAGCGCAGCCGCTATTTCCTGCGGATCAGCCGCCACATCGAACACCTGCTTGGTGCGCGACAACACCGATTGCGTCGCCTGCGCGAGCGCCGCCGTGAATCGCAATTGCAGCGCATTTCGTTTGGGTAGATGACTCACTTCAAGCCAGCCCGCTGTCGGCGTTACGCCCTCCACACGAATCACACGCCGATAAATTCCCTCCGCAATCGTCTCCACACCCGGCACCGCGCGCATCTCAAAGAACGCGAGCACACGTTGCCAGTCGTAAGGCGGGCGATACGGCAACACAAACGTCAGTGAATCGAGTTCCGCTGCGGCGTCGCCGTCGCGGCCTTCTTTCCGTAAACGCGTCGGGCTAAACCGGTAGCGCTCGGCAAACAAAGCGTTCATCCGCCGCACGCTGGAGAACCCGCTGGCAAACGCAATGTCCGCCACCGGTAGCGCCGTGTCCGTCAACAAGCGTTTGGCAAGCAACAAACGATGCGTCTGCGCATACTGCACCGGCGACACGCCAAACTCCTCGGCAAATATGCGCCGCAGATGCCGATCCGTCACACCCACACGCTCCGCCACGCGCGCCAGATCAACGTCGTTGGCAACCCCGTCCTCAATCATCCGCGCCGCAGCCCGCGCCAGCTTCGCGCTAGCCTCCGTCGCCGCAAAACCCGGTGCCAGCTCAGGCCGACACTTCAAACAAGGCCGAAACCCGGCAGCCTCCGCCGCCGCCGCGCTGGGATAAAAGCCGCAGTTCTTCTGCAAAGGCATGCGCACCCGACAAATCGGACGGCAATAAATATGCGTCGATGACACGCCGACAAAAAAGCGCCCATCAAAGCGTGTGTCGTGCGCTTTCATGGCTTGGTAGCAGGCGTTGGGGGTGAGCTGAGTGAACTGCATGAGAGCAGTTTAGCGTTTGCCTTGGGTCGGATTTAGCCGTTTTCGGACATGAAGATTTCGGGCCGGAATTTGATTGATGGGTCGAAATCGCGGTATTGTTGGGTAACTCGTGCGCAAAATATCAGTATGCGCTCGCCCGCTGCGGCCATCGCGCAACAACGTTTGCGTCACAAGTCGAGCAAGGCCGAATTCCGCGTGGTTTTTTGGGTGACGGTCGTACTCAATTGCGCAGCGATGATCTGGGTCGTGACGAATCGACGAGCGCTTTTGGCGCTATTCGCGTGATTTGGCGAAGGTCTACGCTGCAGCGTTACCTTCCTACTGGCGAGGCTGAATCGTCGAAGTTCATCGAGTATCAACTGTACAGCTTTTAGCTGTAATGACGCAAAAATTAGGGCTACAGTCAATATAGTCAATAAGTCGACTAGCGAGCTAAAAGCGCCTTCAGCCCCGATTTGGATTGGCTAACAGTAAAAAGCTGTCTACACCCGAACCAACGTCAAAACAAAGCTCACGCCATCCGCCGTGTTGCTCGCTGTGATCGTTCCGCCCATCTTCGCCATGTAGGTTTTGGCGACGTACAAGCCCTGCCCGCGGTGGCCAGCGCTCGCCGCACCGCCTGCCTCCGACACACCGTATTCAAAAATTTTGTCGATCAACGCGTCATTAATGGCCGGGCCGACGTTGGTGATGGTGATGGTGGCTTGCGCTTCGGTCGCACTTAGGGCGATGGTGATTTCGCTCGTGGCTGCGCGGTAGCGCTGGGCGTTTTGCAGGACGTGGGTGATGACATCTTCCAGCGAATATTCGTCGGCGCTGGCGTGCACCGTCTCCTCAGGCGCGATGAAGCGAACGTCTGGAATATCGATGGCGGAAGCGTTGTCAGCGACGTGCTTCAAAAAGACATTCAAGTTAATGGCGGCAACGTTCACCTGGGTGCTTTGCAATGCTTCACTCGGCGACGCGCTGCCGTAGAGCACGCGCACCGCTTGCTGCATGCGCTGCACGTAGCGTGCGCTCGGGTCATTCGGCTGGCCGTGAAGCACCATGAGCGACTGCAACGGCGATACGATTTCGTGACCGACGGCGTGCAGCATGTCCTTCTCCTGCTCGGCGCGGATTTGCTCGCGTTGCACGTCCTCGTTCACGCGTTGCAGCAGGTCGTGCAGCGCGCCCGCGAGC
>JANXUB010000184.1 GCA_025352105.1 Burkholderiales bacterium
CAAGATTGCGGCGTAATGCTGCAACGCCTCACTAGGTGACATTGAAGAGAAAGAGGCAATCATGCCCAAAATGAAGACTAAAAAGGCCGCGTCAAAGCGCCTTAAAGCCAGAAAGAGCGGCAGCATCAAGCGCGCTCACGCCACCAAGCGTCACATCCTGACCAAACGCACGACGAAGAACAAGCGTCAGCTGCGTGGGACGTTGACTGTCAATGCGAGCGACGAAAAAGCCGCGCGCCAAATGTTGCCATACGTTTAACGGAGGACTTGAAAAATGCCTCGCGTCAAACGTGGTGTAACAGCCCGCGCCCGTCACAAAAAAATCATCGCGTTAGCCAAAGGCTACCGCGGCCGTCGTAACAACGTATATCGCGTTGCCAAGCAAGCAGTGATGCGCGCTGGGCAATACGCCTATCGTGATCGCCGCAACAAAAAGCGCGATTTCCGTGCCTTGTGGATTGCGCGTATCAACGCGGCAAGCCGTGAGTGCGGCATGAAGTACTCGACCTTCATGGGCGCCCTCAAAAAGGCCATGGTAGAGATCGACCGTAAAGTGTTGTCCGACATGGCTGTCTTTGACATGCCTGCGTTTAACGCGCTCGTACAGCGCGTGAAGCCGGCTTAACCGTAAGGTAGAGCCTCCCGCTTCAGACGCTTTCGAGCAACTCAAAAAGGGAGGCTAGCGCCTCCCTTTTTTTATGTTTCCCTCGCCCGTATCACGGGAGAGGGTGCCCGACAGGGCGGGTGAGGGCAGTGGCGTTGCAAACCGTTTTTGCTTCTGCGACGGCCCTCACCCCAACCCTCTCCCGCGCTGCGGGAGAGGGAGCCAAGGAGATTACGTGACTTCATCACTCGAACAAATTCTGACCTCCGCCACCGCTGATTTCGCGGCTTGCGCCGACTCGCCGTCCCTTGAAAATGCCAAGGCGAAATACCTTGGCAAAACCGGTGCCGTGACCGACCTGCTCAAAGGCATGGCGGCGCTCTCGCCTGACGAAAAGAAGACGCGCGGCGCAGAGATCAATCGCGTTAAGGCGGCGGTTGAAAGCGCCTTGAACGCCCGACGTGATGCGCTCGCCAGCGATGCCCTCAACGCCAAACTCGCAGCCGAATCCATCGACGTAACCCTTCCCGGTCGTGGTCGCGGCAATGGAGGCATTCATCCGGTGATGAAAACCTGGCAGCGCGTTGAAGAAATTTTCGGCTCCATCGGTTTCGACGTCGCCGACGGCCCGGAAATCGAAGCGGACTGGTTCAATTTCACGGCGCTCAACAATCCGCCAAATCATCCCGCACGCTCTATGCAGGATACGTTCTACGTCGACATGAATGGCACCGACGGTTTGCCGCTCTTGCTGCGCACGCACACCTCACCGATGCAGGTGCGTTACGCGCGCATGCACGCGAACGATGTGACCGCGAAGGGCAAACCGATCAAGGTCATCGCCCCCGGTCGCACCTACCGCGTGGACTCGGACGCCACCCATTCGCCGATGTTCCATCAGGTCGAAGGCTTGTGGATCGCGGAGGACATTTCGTTTGCTGATCTGAAGGGCGTGTACACCGATTTCCTGCGCCGATTCTTCGAGACGGACGAGCTGCAAGTGCGCTTCCGTCCGAGTTATTTTCCGTTCACCGAACCGTCCGCCGAGATCGACATGAAGTTCGAAAGCGGGCCGCTCAAAGGCAAATGGCTGGAGATTTCTGGCTCGGGGCAGGTGCATCCGAGCGTCGTCAAGAACTTCGGTCTCGATCCCGAAAAGTACATCGGATTCGCGTTCGGCTCCGGGCTTGAGCGTCTTACGATGCTGCGTTACGGCATCGGCGATTTGCGCTTGTTCTTCGAGGGCGACCTTCGCTTCTTGAAGCAATTCGCGTAACAGCTTTTCGATCCAGCCCCTATTTTATGTGGGCTCACGTTAATTATTGACATAAATCGACTTTAAGAATTTTTGGCTTCCAGCCCCGATGTATCGGGGCGTTGACAATAAAGTTGATACACCGAGACTGATCATGCAATTCTCCGAATCCTGGCTCCGTAGCTTCTGTAATCCGCCGATGACCACCGATGAACTCGCCCATGCGCTGACGATGGCGGGGCTGGAGGTCGAAGAGGTGACGCCTGCAGCGCCGCCGTTCACCGGCATCGTCGTCGGCGAGATCGTCACGCGCGAAAAGCATCCGAACGCGGATCGCCTGTCGGTCTGCACCGTCAATGTTGGCGCAGATGCGACGGAGCCGTTGCAAATCGTCTGCGGTGCGCCCAACGCCCGCGTCGGCATCAAGATTCCCGTTGCGCTGGTTGGCGCGGCATTGCCGCCCGGCCCGGGTGACGAAAGCGGCAAGCCGTTCATGATCAAGCAGGCGAAGATGCGCAGCGTCGAATCGAACGGCATGCTGTGCAGCGCCCGCGAACTCGGTATTTCCGAATCGCACGAAGGCCTGCTTGAACTCGCCGCCGATG
>JANXUB010000022.1 GCA_025352105.1 Burkholderiales bacterium
TTTATGCGTACACACGAGTTATGGCATAAACGGGCACTCTGCCCATATCAAACGGCGCTTGCACACCAGAGCTATTGCG
Organism: Burkholderiales bacterium; assembly: GCA_025352105.1. Taxonomy (GTDB): domain Bacteria; phylum Pseudomonadota; class Gammaproteobacteria; order Burkholderiales; family Casimicrobiaceae; genus Casimicrobium. Next base: position 80 of record JANXUB010000022.1, read on the forward strand.
AAAGCCGCGCACCGAAAAACCGTAAGCACCAACGACAGCCGCAACTGTCGCACGGCGCTTTGCCCTACACAAACCCCAAATTCTTGCTAGCAAACGCGCCAATATTCGGTGCAACCGTGGCTAGTCCGCTGGCGGGAACGCCGAACCACGTGGCGAGGGTTGCGGCGTATTGATCGACTGACGTTGTGGGTAGCCAGCGGCCTTCACCGGTGACGTCATCGACGCCACTCAACTGCTGCACGGGGAACTTGCCGTACATCGCGCCGCCTTTGACTGCGCCGCCCATGACCATGTGGTGATTACCCCAGGCGTGGTCGGAGCCGCCACCAGCGGATGGTTTGAAGGTGCGCCCGAAGTCGGAGAGTGTGAACGTCGTGACGTTGTTGGCGACGCCCAACGCGGCGGTTGCGTCGTAAAAAGACTTCATCGCCGAGCTGACGTAGCCGAGCAGGGTTTGCTGCGTATTGATCTGGTTGTTGTGGGTGTCAAATCCGCCGAGCGAGACGAAAAATATTTGCCGTGACAGACCAATGGTGGCGCGCGCTTCAATCAGTTTTGCCACTTGAAGCAGCTGGGCGGCGAGAGTGTTGCCCGTGGTGGTGAACAGGTTCGTGACGCTTGAGTTTGTCGCCGTGATGATCGGGTTGATTTTTGCGGAGAGCGCGATGGCCTGCTCGGTTTGCTCGGCAGTGGCTTTGACCAGCATGTGATCTTTGCCTTGCAGTAACAGCGTATTCAGCGCTGCGGCCCTTGCTTTCGAGATCGCATCGGTGCCGGTCAGTCCACTCAGCGTAAAGGTGCCGCCCGAGGCAGGCAACGACAGCGGGCTTTGCGTGTTGCCCGTGGTGTAGAGCGTGGAGCCCGCGATGGAGGTCAACACCGGGAACGGGTTGCTGCCGTTCATCGATGCTACGCTGTCGGCCAGACGCCCGCCCCAGCCGCTGCGCGCCGGTTGATTGGAGACGGTGCTTTGCCACTGCGCCTGTTGATCCGAGTGCGAAAAGAGCTGATAGGGGACGTTTAACCCCGATTGATATTGCGCCTTGGTGGTCGGAGCGAGAAGCGGTCCGGCGTTGGCGATGATGGCGAGTTTGCCCTGATCGAACAACGGGTGAACAGCCGACATCGCTGGATGAAAACCGTACGTTGACGAGCTATTGCTGGGCTTGAAGGTCAGCAGATCCGATTGCGCGATATTGATGTTGGAATCGGGGCCGCGAACCGCGTTGTACGCGGCATAGCCCGCTGCGTCAGCCGGGATGATCATGTTGTTGCCATCGTTGCCTCCGAACAGAAAGATGCAGACGAGTGCCTTGTAATCGGACGGCACGGTTTGCGCGTTCGCGAACGGCAGTGTGAAGCCATTGAGGCCGGAGGCCAGTGCGCCTGCGGAGAGGGCTTTGAGGGTGTTGCGACGTGAGAGATTCATGATGCGTTTCCTTAGCGTTTCTACAACTGCGACTAGCGAAGAATTTGCGCTTCTGGCGCAGAGACGGCGAGGTATAGGGCGGCGCGGGCGCGACCGGTGGGGTCAGACACCGGAACCGTATCGATGGCGGTTTTCATGGTGGTGCGCGTGGCGGTCGAGAGCTTGCCTGCGAACATCACCTCGTTGACGCGATCAAGCAGCGCGTTGCTGTCGGTCGCAACACTGGTGAACGGCGTCCAGTCGAATTGGGTGCCGGTCGCACCGTAGAGCGCCGTGGAAATATTGATCGTTCCATAGAGCATCGAGTTTGCAAAGTTGATACGCGACAGCGCGGTGGTTGAATTGAAAATTCCAAACTCCGGGCTGTTGATATTCACCGAGGCGACGACGTAATCCGGCGAGTAGTAGTTGAAGACTGTGGGCGCACTAAACACCGTTTGTCCGAGCCCGTTGCTGCTGTTGTAGAAGTAGAAGCCATCGGTTTTTGTTGACAATGCCCTCGCGAGTCCGGTAACCAGCAAAACGGGCTCGTTCATGTGGCCGTAGGTCGGCTCAAACTTCGCCGCACCGCGCGCCTCAATATCCGTGAGGATCGCGGTGACGACGGCTTTCAGGTCGCCACGAATGCCGGTGCCGTTGTTCTTGAATACATTGGCGACGCGCTGGACGTAGGCCGGACTTGGGTTGCCAGTAACGAGCTTTTGGATCATGAAGCGCGAGAAGAACGGTGGCACGTTGGCGTAGGCGAACGCGTTGTCGAGCGCAAGGGTCAAGTCCGCGTAGGCCGTCCCGTTGGCAGGACCGACGGTGCTGCCGAGCAGGTCTTTGCTGGTAGTGTCGTGATACGCCTCGCGCGGCTCCATGGTTCCGGCGAGGTTCTGTCCGTTGAGGCCCACCGCTGGCGCGACACCGGCGCGTGTCGGATATGTCCAGCCCGTGAAAACTTTGGCGAAGCCCTTGATTTCGTCTTGCGTGTAAGCCTCAATCGGTTTGCCGTCGGGCCCTTTCTTTTCGGTGCCGTCGTCGTTGAGCAGGTTGACGCCGTTGGTGAAGAGCTGCAGGATTTCGCGCGCGTAGTTTTCGTTGGGCGATATACCTGTCGTTCCCGCTTTACGGTTGTTCGCCATGTCCAGAAAGCGCCCCATCGCGGGGTGCAACGTGACCTTTTCCATGAGCATGCGGAAGTTGCCGAATGCATTGTCGCGCAGCATTTGCTGGTAGTCGCCCATGCCGTAGGGCTGCGGAACATCGGTTGAAGAGATCACAAAAAACTGACTCAATGCCCAGGCGACGCGCTGGCGCAATTGGTCGTTGCCGGTGATCGCCTGCTTGTAGAACTCAAGCTGTGTCGGGAACATCGAATAGTTGTCGCGTGCGCAGTAGGACGTTGGCGTGAGTGGCTGCGTGGTGTCGTTGACGCAGGAGTCGGGACGGGTGTTGGGCCAGTAGTCGCGCGGCGTGTATTGCGATGCGGTGGCGGCGAATTGCTCCGTGAGCCACGCATTCGTGCCCAGCGTGGTGACGCGGTCAATCTCTGCGGGCGTCGGGCCAAAGCTTGCCTGCTTTAGTAAGCGCGATGCGTCAAGGCGTTTCTCGGTCGTGGATAGCGGCAGACACATCGTGAGCCCTTCAAGCGCATAGCCTTTCGCGGCATACGATTGATAAAAGCTGTAATCCTGAAAGTAGCGATGATTGGCGGGGCCGTTGCTGGCGGCTGCGCCGTTGTTAAACGTGCGATAGAGCCCAGCGTTCCCGGAAGTGCAATTGCCTGCTGAAGGCGGTACGGCGTACCAAGCGATGCCCTCCGCGACAAAGCCGGGAATCAACGCGAGCTGATCGCGCTCGGTCGCGCTGACCGTGAAGAAATGCGATCCGACGGAGGGCGCATAAAAGCGATACACCGGAAGCGCGCTGGCGTCCTGACCTTGCGTGTAGCCTGAGAACGTGACGCCGGTGCGCTTCCAGCCGACGCTCGCGTATTGATCCAGCAAAGCCCAGTCGGCGGGGTTTGATGAGATGAAGTACTTGTTGGCGGGCGCGTTGAAAAATTCAACAATGGTGGCGGCGGGTTCAGCTGCATGCGCGGTAGCGCTTACCCCAAACAACCCAATCGTGACCGTTGTTGTGACCATCGATGCGACTAGCGCAGAGGTGAACCGCATAATATTTCCCCAAAATTGTTGCAACAGGCTGCTGAAGCCTTGGCGGCTTCAGCGGACGCTTCGTTTCCAACGCGAAGTGTCGTCGAATCGACGACTTGAAAGCGTAAGACAAAGGTAACAAACTATTTCTTTAAATTCGCGTAGATCGACAGCTTTTCGCTGAAAGCGCCGTTACAAAGGGGCTGATACGGCAAAAAGTGGAAAGTCGATGCGCAAAATCGTTTGAACGAATGCATGTTCAGAACCTACATTCATAGTTGTGCATAAGTCACTATTTTTGCGTCAGTTTTTGGCAATTATTGACTTTACGAACCGGATGTAAACGTTTGAATTTAAAGGTTTATTGAAGGCAATACAGAAAATCCCCAATCTGTGAGTAAAAGTGGGGATTAGCGGCAAAAGGTGGGATAATCTTTTGCATGTTTACTGGCGCATCCAATCTCAGCATCGACGCAAAGGGCCGCATCGCAGTCCCGACGCGCTATCGCGATGAGCTGGGTGCCGATCTCGTCATCACGGCCGACCCGAGTGGTTGCCTGTTGCTGTTCCCGTCAGACGCGTGGCAGCCGTTCGAGGCACGTGTTTCCGCGCTGCCGAACATGAACCCAAGGGTCAAGTCGCTGCAACGGATGTGGCTCGGCTACAAGCTCGATTGCGAAATGGACAACGCAGGGCGCCTGGTGTTGACGCCGGAGATGCGTGCCTACGCGAAATTGGACGGCAAGGTACAGATGATCGGCCAAGGTGATCGCTTTGAGTTGTGGAGCGAGCGTGGCTGGCAGGATGTCATCGATCTGGCACAACAAACCATGCGCGAAGACCCACCCGCCGAGCTGGCCGGTTTGTCGGTATGAGTCGGGCGCCATGCAATTTGACTCCCACATCTCCGTCCTATTACGAGCGGCCTGCGACGCATTGCTGCCCGAGCGCGGCGGTGTGCTTGTTGATGGGACGTTTGGGCGAGGCGGACACAGCCGCGAACTGCTTCGCCGAATGCCGGCTGAAGCACGTCTCATTGGCATTGATCGCGACGCCGCAGCGGCAGCATCTGCGAGCGAAATCACGGACTCGCGCTTCACATTTATCAGCGCGCACTTCGGCGGCATCGCCAGCGCGCTCGCAGGCATTGGGATTGAGCAGGTTGACGGCATCCTGCTCGATATTGGTGTTTCGTCACCGCAACTCGACGACGCTTCGCGGGGCTTCAGTTTCATGCGCGACGGCCCGCTCGACATGCGGATGGACCAGTCTGTCGGCCAGTCGGCCGCTGGCTGGATTGCTACAGCGTCAATCAACGACATAGCGGAGGTCATCCGTGACTACGGTGAAGAGCGGTTTGCTTCGAGGATTGCAGCAGCGATTGTTGAGGCACGCCAGCGGCAACCGGTCGAGCGAACCGTTCAGCTTGCGCAGATTGTCGAAAAAGCCGTCTCAGCGCGGTGGACAGGGCAGCATCCGGCCACGAAAACCTTCCAGGCTATTCGGATTCACATCAATCAAGAGCTCGAGGAACTCAGAATGGCGCTGAGCGCGGCACTCCCTTTGCTCGTGCCCGGTGGCCGGTTGGCGGTCATCTCGTTTCACTCGCTCGAAGATCGCATCGTGAAATTGTGGATGCGTGAAAAGGCGGGGCGCACGCCCGAGGATCCGCGTCTGCGTCATTTGCCGACGACGGCGAGCGCGTCCGCGCACATCAAATTGGTAGGCAAAGACATTGCGCCGTCAGATGAAGAAGTGAGCGCGAATCCACGTTCGCGTAGCGCTCGTTTGCGCGTTGCCGAAAAACTCCCGGTGGCTGTATGACGCGTGTCAATATCGTTCTGGCGATTCTGGTGTGGGCCAGCGCGTTCGCGCTCGTGAGCAGCCAATATCGGGTGCGCCACCTCACCATCGAAATCAACCGTGCGCGCGATGCCGCCTATCAGCTCGAATCGGATCGCAATCGCGCCACACTGGTCCAATCGCGTTTGTCGACACCGACCATTGTTGAGCGCACTGCGCGTGAGCGGCTGGGCATGGATCTGCCCGAAGGCGCGCGAACACAACTGGTTGAACTTAACGGTTCGGCAAACGCTGCGGGCGCGCAATGAAAACGACAGCCAAAAACTCGCTGAACAAAGGCGCGCCACAGTTCGCTCTCTGGCGCGTTCGTGCTGTCGCGTACGGCTTGCTCGTTGGCTTCGTCGTGCTCGCGGGTCGCGGTCTGTACTTGCAGGTTGTGCAGCACGACGATCTGACCAAACGCGGCGACGCTCGCACCACGCGCGATCTCGTGCTGCCCGCACATCGCGGACGGCTCCTGGATCGGGAAGGCGCGGTACTTGCCTCAAGCGTACCGGCGCGCGGCATTTTTGCTTTTCCCGATCAAGTTGAACTCACGACGCCACAGCGCGAAGGTCTGGCCAAAGCATTGAATTTACGGCCGAAGGACATTGATCGCAAGCTCGACACTGAACGCGATCTTGTGTTCCTGGCGCGCGGCATTGCACCGGAGCAGGGACAGGCAATCGCAGCTTTAAAAATCCCTGGCGTTGCGGTGCAAACCGAATACAAACGCGAGTATCCGTCGCAAGAAGTCATGGGGCAGGTGCTGGGGATTACGAATGTTGATGACGTTGGTCAGGAAGGCCTTGAGCTCGCGCAGAACGAATGGTTGTCAGGCAAACCCGGCGCGCGGCGCGTCACCATTGATAGACGCGGCGGTGTTGTGGAAGAGCTGGGTGCGGTGCGCTCGCCGCAGCAGGGGCGGGACCTTCAACTCGCGCTTGACAGCCGCCTGCAGCATCTCGCGTTTCGAGAGCTCAAGCGCGGTGTAGACACGCATCGCGCCAAAGGTGGCGCTGCCGTCGTGCTCGATGCACACTCCGGCGAAATCGTTGCACTGGTGAACTACCCGACTGCGAAGCCGGGTGACCGTTCGGCCGCTACCACGGGGGGGTTGCGCAACCGCGCTGTGGCCGATCTGTTTGAGCCCGGCTCTACGATGAAGCCATTCACTATCTCGACTGCGATTGAGACCGGCGTATTGAAGCCCGATGCGTTCATTTCCATGCCGACCAGTACTTACACACTCAACGGTGCAACGATTCGCGATTCGCACACGATTGGCAGCAACGGCGTCGCATCCGTTACCGAAATTCTCCAGAAATCGAGCAATGTCGGAACCGCAAGAATAGCGGAACGGCTGCCTAATGAAGTCATGTGGCGGCACTTGCAACGTGCCGGTTTCGGTCGCGCGCCGCAGACCGGCGTGCCCGGTGAAGCTCACGGTCGTCTTCGCGCGCCGCAATCGTGGCGTCCGATTGAAAAGGCGACGATGAGCTACGGCTACGGCTTGTCTGTAAATCTCGTGCAGCTGGCTCGCGCCTACACGATCTTTGCCAATCAGGGCTCACTTGTTGATGTGACCCTGCTTAAAAACGGTGGTGCCGGGCGGCAAACGCCCGTGTATTCGCCTGACACCATTCGCATGGTGCTGCCGATGCTGGAAAAAGCCACTTCGAAAGAGGGCACCGCACCGCTTTCACAGATTCCCGGCTATCGCGTTGCCGGCAAAACGGGCACAGCAAAAAAGCTGGTCGGCGCTACCTATTCCGAAGGCCGCTATGTTGCGTCCTTCGTGGGATTGGCCCCCGTGAGCAATCCTCGCTACGTGGTCGCTGTGATGATTGATGAGCCTTCCAATGGCGTGTTCTACGGGGGCTTGGTCGCTGCCCCTGTGTTTGCGAGCATCATGGGGCAAACGTTGCGCCTGATGGAAGCGCCGTACGACGCGCCCTTGCCAAATCAGCCTACACCCGCTGTGCCTGACACGGTCGTTGCGATTGTTCGGGAGGGCAATTGATGCTGGCAGCAGAAGCTGTCGTTGCCGCGCTTGACCAGCACGGCGTCCAGCGTCAACGCATGAGCGTGGACTCACGCAGCATCGTCCGCGGCGACGTATTTGTTGCGATTCCCGGAACCCGCACAGACGGTCGCGATTTCATGGCTGCTGCGGCGTCGCTGGGGGCGGCAGCCATTCTGCGTGAGCCCACAGGTGCCGGGGCACACGCGCTCGCAATCCCGGTCATTGACGTGCCGAACCTCTCAATGAATTTGGGCGATGTTGCCAGCACGTTCTACGGCAATCCATCGGCTCGGCTCCGCGTGCACGGCGTCACCGGTACGAATGGAAAGACGTCCATCGTCAACTGGTTGGCGCAGGCTTACACGATGCTCAGAACACCGTGCGGGGCCATCGGTACGTTGGGCGTTAGCCTTGGCGATCAATCGTGGTCAACGCATAACACGACGCCCGATGCCGCCTCCGTTCACACAATTCTTCGTGACTTGAAAGTCGCTGGAGCCGAAGCCGTCGCGATGGAAGTCAGCTCGCACGCGCTTGAACTCGGTCGTGTTGCGGGCGTTCAATTCGCAGCAGCAATCTTCACAAATCTCACGCAAGATCATCTCGATTTTCATGGCACGATGGAGGCCTACGGCGCGGCCAAGGCAAAGCTCTTCACCGACTATCCCCTGCAACGCCGCATTGTGAATGCGGACGATCCATTCGGCGCGGAACTCATTGCCCGTGGCCTGCCGAACACGTTGTCTTATGGCCTAGACTGCGGTGATGTGCAAGCCGATGTTGTCTCGATGTCGTCGAACGGCATGCAGCTCACGCTCCACTACGCAGGCCAAACAGCAAGCGTCCAAACGGCGCTGATTGGCCGCTTTAACGCTGCCAATCTGATGGCTGTGGCGGCCACATTGCTTGCAGAAAATATTGCGATTGCCGTGGTCGCTTCGGTGCTTGAAAAACTGACGGCAGCACCGGGGCGAATGCAGCGCGTCATCGCTGCAACCAGCGCTGATTTGCCGAGCGTCTACGTCGACTACGCACACACGCCTGATGCACTGGCCAAAGCGCTCGACACGGTGCGCGAAACGAGACCTCAATCGCTCTCGGTTGTGTTCGGTTGCGGTGGTGAACGGGATCGCAGCAAACGTCCCATCATGGGCAAAATCGCGGCTGACCGCGCGGATCGCGTGTACGTCACAAGCGACAATCCACGCAGCGAATCACCTGACGGCATCGTTGACGAAGTTGCCAGCGGTTTCGCAGCCAGTCCAGCGCGCAAAAACATAGTCCTTCGCCGCGAAGCCATCTACGCGGCAATCACCGAAGCGAGCGCGAACGACGCGATTTTGATCGCCGGAAAAGGTCACGAAAACTATCAGGAAATAGCGGGAGTCCGGCATCCTTTTTCCGACGTAGTGGAAGCTCAAATCGCCTTGATTGAGCGTGCTTCGAAACGCTGTGAGTCGTGTCATGTGGTCTAGCGCTTTCCTCGCTGCCGCATGCGCCGCAAAAATCAGCGGCCCACAGCGGAATTTCACGTCCGTATCGACCGACAGCCGTACCGTTCAGGCGGGCGCACTGTATGTTGCGCTCTCAGGCGAAAACTTTGACGGTCACCGTTTCGTGGCACAAGCGATTGCCGCAGGTGCAAGCGGCGTAGTGGTTTCGCAACCCGTGGAATGCGACAGCAGCATCTCGGTACTGCAGGTCAGCGACACGCTCAAAGCCTTGCAGGACATGGCGCATGCCTCGCGTCTCGCCTTCGATGGCCCGGTGATCGCCGTGACCGGGAGCAATGGCAAGACCACGACCAAAGAAATGATCGCCTCAGTGCTACGCGAGCACTACGGCGCGGACTCCGTGCTCGCGACGGTTGGCAATCTGAATAATCACATCGGCGTTCCGCTGACATTGCTTTCACGTCGACCGTCTCACCGCGTGGCGGTGGTGGAGATGGGCATGAATCACTTTGGCGAGATCGCGCTCCTGACGCGCTTGGCAGAGCCGACTATCGCGGTCATAACCAACGCGGGTCCTGCGCATCTCGAAGGCGTAGGATCGATAGAAGGTGTTGCCGAGGCGAAGGGCGAAATCTTTGCTGGGCTGCGCAAGGAAGGCGTCGCCATCATCAACACTGACGATGCGTTCGCAGCCTATTGGCAAGTTTTGAACCGGACCCGCAGACGTATCAGTTTTGGCATCAACTCGAAGGCCGTTGTCAGCGGTCAGTTCGCACAACCCAATCGCCTGCATTTTCAAGTCGGATCAGTCGAATGCGCCGTCGAGCTACGGCAAGAAGGCGTTCACAACGCAACCAACGCGCTGGCGGCCGCAGCGGTGGGTCATGCTTTATCGATTTCGATCAAGACTATCCAGCACGGCCTCGAAGGCGCTGAAAACGTCGGTGGTCGATTAACAACACGCCCATTCGTCAATGGCTCGACGCTCATCGACGATAGCTACAACGCAAATCCCGCTTCAATGCGCGCGGCGGCACAGGTATTGGTCTTGCACGCCACACCCCGCTTTCTGGTCATTGGCGACATGGGTGAGTTAGGTGATGAAAGCGAAGCGATGCATGGCGCTCTGGCGTTCGACTTGAGTTTGCTCCCGCTCGACGGCGTGCTCACACTGGGGCCGCGCATGAAACGCGCGGTCGCGCGATTGGGTTCGCGCGGACAGGCCTTCGACGACGTTGACGAACTTGCCACGGTGCTGTTCAGCCGATTGTCGCCTGGGGCAACACTTTTGGTGAAGGGTTCCCGTTCTATGGCAATGGAACGTGTCATTCAGAAATTAGAAAAAATGTCGCAGGAAACGCACTGATGCTGCTTTGGCTCGCTAACCTTTTAAGCGCAGAGGTGCGCGGCTTCAGCGCGCTGACCTACATAACGTTGCGCAGCGTGATGGCCTGCGCCACCGCGATGGCCATCGCATTGGCGATAGGCCCGAGAATGATTCGCTGGCTGATTGCGATGAAAATCGGACAGTCGGTTAGGAGCGACGGCCCGCAGTCTCATCTGTCTAAACAGGGAACGCCTACGATGGGCGGTGCAATGGTGCTGACCGCCATCGCAATCTCAACTTTGCTATGGGCTGATTTGAGCAATCGCTTTGTTTGGGTCGTACTGTTTGTGATGATCGGATTCGGTGCAATCGGATGGGTTGATGACTACCGCAAGATCGTGCACAAAAACCCCAAGGGTATGTCTGCCAAAGAAAAACTTTTCTGGCAGGCCACAATCGGATTGATTGCATCGACCTACCTCGCGTTCGCGGTATCCGCGCCCAGCACTAGCAAAATTTTCAACCTGATTTTCTTGTGGGTGCAAAGCGGATTCACGAATGAACTGCCATCGCAGGCGAGCCTAATCGTTCCGTTCTTCAAGAACTTTGCGTACCCTCTAGGTGTGTTTGGTTTCATCGCGCTGACGTGGTTCGTGATTGTTGGCACCAGCAACGCAGTCAACCTCACTGATGGTCTCGACGGCCTTGCGATCATGCCGGTGGTGATGATCGGCAGCGCACTCGCAGTCTTTGCCTATGTCGTAGGACGCGTGGACTATTCGCGATACCTCTTGTTCCCTTACATCCCAGGCGCGGGCGAATTGATGGTTTTCTGCGGTGCGATGGCAGGCGCAGGGCTGGGTTTTCTGTGGTTTAACGCCTATCCGGCGCGCGTGTTCATGGGGGATGTCGGCGCGCTGTCGCTCGGCGCGTCGCTAGGCACCATCGCAGTGATTGTGCGCCAGGAAATCGTCCTCGTGGTGATGGGCGGTGTGTTTGTCGCCGAAACGCTCTCGGTGATGATCCAGGTCGGCTACTTCAAGTACAGCAAGGGTAAGCGCGTGTTCCGGATGGCACCGCTGCACCACCATTTCGAACTCAGTGGCTGGCAGGAAAATCATGTGGTGATCCGCTTCTGGATTGTCACCATGTTTCTCGTGCTCGCCGGTCTTTCAACGTTGAAATTGCGCTAGAGGAAATTCGCAAAAGTGTTTCATTGCTCGAACGCTAAAGCAACGGTCGTGGGCCTTGGTGCCACGGGGCTGTCGCTCGTGCGTTTTTTGCATAAGCGCGGCGCGACTGTAACGGTGGTTGACGGTAATCAAGCTCCTTCAGCGTTGGGGCAGTTGCGGCGCGAATTTCCTGATGTGGCGTTCCAGTCTCTGGACTTGGCGCGCGACGCCTTGCCACCGTCCGACTTCATTGCGCTATCGCCCGGCGTGCCACGCGCCCATTCGGCTATCAACGACGCAGTGGCGCTAGGTAGGCCCATTTATGGCGACATTGAATTGTTCGCCCGTGACGTTTCTCCAGAAGCATCAGTTTTCGCAGTGACGGGCTCCAACGGCAAAACGACAACGACAGCTTTGGCAGGTGAACTCGCAAAGCGCTCGCGGAGTGACGCTCGTGTGGCGGGCAATATCGGCATCCCAATTCTTGATGCATTGACCGAAGCGCCCAGCTGCTCAACATGGGTACTGGAGCTATCCAGCTTCCAGCTTGAATCCACTGATTCTCTGCGACTTGAATCTGCAGCGGTGATCAATGTCACTGACAATCATCTTGATCGCTACCGCAGTTTCTTCGGCTATGCAGCATCCAAAGAGCGCATCTTTGCGCATGCAAATCGTCAGGTACTGAACCGGGCCGATATTTGGTCGATGAGCATGCGTCGTGTCGGCTTAAGCGCCATCACTTTTGGCGCTGATCGCGCTGACGATGCGTGTGACTTTGGAATTGAAGCAAATGGCGCAGCGCCGAGCTTGATGCACGGAAACGTACCCGTTCTCGCGGTCAATGAAATCGGCATTGGTGGCGCGCACAACGCCCAGAATGCCCTCGCTGCGTTAGCGCTAGTCGAGTCGCTTGATGTTTCACCCGACGCCCAGCGCGATGTTTTGCGTAATTTTTCCGGCATGCCGCATCGATTCCAGTCGATTGGCACGATTGATGGTGTCAATATCATCGACGACTCCAAGGCGACCACGGTGATCGCCACGACCGCTGCGCTTTGTGGCAACGCGACGCCGACGTGGCTGATTGCCGGTGGTGACGGCAAGGGACAAGCGTTTAGCGCCTTGGGTCGTGTTGCATCAAAATCTTGCAAAGCCGTCCATCTAATCGGGCGCGACGCACCGATGATCGCGTCCGCACTGCAAGAGAGCGGCGTTCCGCACAGAATTTTCACAACGCTTGATGATGCTACGAATGCTGCGCTTGATGCGGCGGTCGCTGGAGATCAGGTTCTGTTGTCACCCGCATGTGCCAGCTGGGACATGTTCCGAAACTACGGACACCGTGCAGACGTGTTCGCGGCTGCGGCACGCGAATGGGCACGCTCACACGGACGTACGTTCGTCGCGCACGGAGGGCACGCTTAGTGAGCGTTGAAAGCTTCACTTCGACGGTTTCGCAATGGCCAGCGCGTATGGGCGACTGGTTTCGTATGCGCGCGGGCAAGGCTTTCAGCAAGGGCAGGCGCGCAACTTCGCCGCGCGCGTCGGCGGTCAGCGCGGGCGAGTTCGACATCACGATGTTGTGGGTGATCGCGATGCTGGTCGCGGTCGGATTGCTGATGGTTTACTCGTCGTCGATAGCCAGCGCCAGCGAGAGCAAGTTCACGCGCTACTCGCCGACTTACTTCTTTGCGCGCCAGTGTCTTTTCGTGCTGATTGGTTCGGTGTTGGCGCTCTTTGTGTTCGACACCTCTGTTCGCACGTGGGAGCGCATCGCGCCTTACGTGTTTATCGTCGCCGTGGTCCTTGTGATTCTGGTGCTGATCCCGGGTATCGGACGTGTGGTCAACGGCGCACGTCGCTGGATTCCGCTCGGCCCGTTCAGCCTGCAACCGTCGGAGCTGATGAAGTTCGCGATGGTGCTTTTTGCCGCCCGATATGCCGTCACGAAGGTCACGGTTTTACACGCAGCTCAACCTTTGAAGCAAAGCCTCCTCAAGGGCTTGGGGCCGTTCTTGCTGATCGCGTTATTGGTCAGCGCGGCGCTGCTGCGCGAGCCAGATTTCGGCGCCACGCTTGTGGTGTTGAGTACGGGATTGCTGATTCTTTTCATGGCCGGACTGGATCACCGTTTGGTCATGCCAGTGGTCGTTCTGGGTCTGATCGCTGCCATCGCGCTGGTGTGGCTGGAACCGTATCGGCTGGAACGTATTTTCGGATTTCTTGACCCGTGGAAAGAAGAGTTCGGCAAGGGATATCAGCTCACGCAGTCGCTCATGGCGATTGGTCGCGGCGGGCTATTTGGTCTGGGTTTGGGTGCGGGGGTTTCCAAGCACTACTACCTGCCTGAAGCACACACAGACTTCATCCTGGCGGTGACAGCCGAAGAGCTGGGGCTTGTCGGCGTTTGCGTGGTCATCGGCGCGTTTGCGTGGCTGACGTGGCGTGCGTTTGCGATTGGTCGCGAGGCGCGTCAACTTGAGCAACCTTTCGCAGCGCTCGTGGCTCAGGGTATCGGTACGCTGTTCGGTATTCAGTCGCTCATCAATATCGCCGTGAACATGGGCTTCGCCCCAACCAAGGGGCTCACGCTGCCGCTGATGTCCTACGGCGGTAGCGGTATGGTCGCCAGTCTTATCACGCTGTCCGTACTGCTGCGGATCGACTGGGAAAACCGTCGTTTATCGCGGGGGTTCAAGGTATGACTCCGCACTTGCTCATGATGGCGGGCGGCACTGGTGGACATATTTTTCCGGGGCTCGCGGTTGCGCGCGCGCTGCGTGAACGGGGCTGGCGTGTCACATGGCTCGGCACCCACAACGGCATGGAGCAAACGTTAGTGCCGAAGGATTTGTTTCCGCTTCACACGGTCGCCTTTGAAGGGATTGTCGGGCGCGGACTCAAACCGAAACTGGCACTGCCGTTTCGCTTGTTTTCTGCCTATCGGCAAGCACGCAAACTCTTGTCGGAACTACGGCCTGATGTCGTGATGGGCATGGGCGGTTATCCGACGGTGCCCGGCGGTCTCGCCGCATCAAACAAAGGCATTCCGCTGGTGATTCACCAGAGTGACGCCGTCGCTGGCCTGGCAAACAAATGCCTCGCGCATTTCGCAGATCGTGTGTTGGTCGGTTTTTCGGCCGTGTTCACCGACCTCGTCTCAAAGCGCATTGTCACAGGCAATCCGATTCGCCCCGAGTTTGCGCATTACGACGATCCGGCATCGCGTTTCGCGGTGCGCACCGGGCCATTGAGAATGCTGCTCATGGGTGGTAGCCGTGGCGCGGACGCGATCAACAAATTGCTGCCCGCGGCGCTCGCGTTGATTCCTGACGACAAACGTCCAGTCGTGACGCATCAGGCAGGCAAAGGTTCACGTGACGTGACCCTCGCGCTCTACGAAAGTGCGCATGTCGATGCAAGCATTGTCGAGTTCATCGACGACTCACCACGCGCACTCGCCGAATGCGACGTCTTCATCGGACGCAGCGGCGCAAGCACCGTGTCCGAATTGGCAGCGCTCGGCGTCGCCTCCATTCTGATCCCTTATCCACATCACAAAGATCAACAACAACTGCATAACGCGCAGGTGCTGGAAGCCGCAGGTGCGGCAACCGTTTTTGATCAACTTACGCTGACCAAAGAAGCCCTCGCTGCCTACATTCTCGCGCTCACTCGCGAAAACTGCCTGACCATGGCCACGGCTGCGCTTGCCGTTGCCAAGCCAATGGCGACGTCCGAGATTTGTGATGTCGTTGAGCTGCTCGCTGCGAACAACAGGGTGGCAGCATGAAGTTTCGCCTGCAAAACCTGCACTTCGTTGGCATCGGTGGTATCGGCATGAGCGGCATCGCCGAGGTTCTGCACAATCAGGGCTATGTCGTGAGTGGTAGCGACGCCACAAATTCACCGGTGCTGGAACGACTCGCATCGCTTGGCATTCGTGTCGCCGTTGGGCATCAGGCCGACAATCTTGGAACGGCGCAGGCGGTCGTTGTCTCGACCGCAGTCAAGGAAACTAATCCGGAAGTGATCGCCGCACGCGCGAAAAAGCTGCCGGTCGTGCCACGCGCACTGATGCTCGCCGAGCTGATGCGCATGAAGCGCGGCATCGCGATTGCGGGCACACATGGCAAAACGACTACGACCTCGCTGGTAGCAAGCGTTCTTGCGGAAGGTGGGCTGGACCCGACTTTCGTGATTGGTGGTCGTCTGCTTGCGGCGGGCTCCAACGCGCGCCTAGGCACCGGCGAATTTCTGGTCGCCGAGGCCGATGAGTCGGACGCCTCGTTTCTGCACCTGTCACCAACGCTCGCGGTCATCACGAATATCGACGCTGACCACATGGAGACGTACGAGCACAGCCTTGATCGCCTGCATCAGGCGTTCGTGGACTTTGCGCACCGGCTCCCGTTTTACGGTTCGCTGTACGCCTGCATTGACGACGCGGGCGTCGCCGGCATCCTGCCGCGCGTAGTGAAGCCAGTAGTGACATACGGGCTCTCGACTGATGCTGATATTCGTGCCACTGATATTGAGACGCACGGCGCAACCATGCATTTCACCGCCATTCGTGCAGGTCACGCAGACCTGCCAGTTGCGGTGCAGGTCGCAGGATTGCATAACGTCAGAAATACGCTCGCGGCTATCGCCATCGCGCAGGATCTGGGCGTGGCTGCTGACGCAATCGCGCGTGCACTGAAGAATTTTGGCGGTGTCGGACGTCGCTTCCAGCGCTTCGGTGACGTCACACACGGGGACGCCCGGTTCGAGTTGATCGACGACTACGGGCATCACCCGGTCGAGCTGAAAACCACACTCGCGGCCGCACGCGCAGCGTTTCCGGGGCGTCGTCTGGTGCTCGCGTTCCAGCCGCATCGCTACACACGAACCCGCGATTTGTTCGAGGATTTTGCGGCGGTGTTGTCCGAGGTTGATGCGCTCTTGCTCGCCGAGGTTTATGCAGCTGGTGAAGCGCCGATTGTTGCTGCTGACGGTCGTGCGCTTGCGCGAGCAATTCGCCTTCGGGGTCGCGTTGAACCGCTCTTCGTTGACGACGTCGCGCAACTACCGGACAGCGTGCTGCAAATCGTTCGCGACGGCGACGTGGTGATGACGATGGGCGCAGGGTCTATCAGTACGATCGCACAAAAAATTGTGGCAGCTAGCAGTGGAGGCGCGCATGTGGTCTGACACACAATCGATCAATCGCTTTGCTGCTTTCATTGCTGCTATCGCGATATTGGCGCTGACCTGGTGCCTGATGTCGTGGGTGAGTAGCAAAAGCTATTTTGCGATCCGGCAAGTGAAAGTCGTCTCGCAACTGGCAGAGGTCGATCCGGGGCTGCTTGAGTCTGCAATCCGCACCGATTTGCGCGGTACATTTTTCTCGGTGTCACCCGCCCGTGCGCGTGTGACGCTCAAAAAACTTCCGTGGGTGCGTGATGTTTCAATCAAGCGCCGCTGGCCGTTCGCGCTGGACGTCGACGTCGCCGAGCACCGCGCAGTGGGCTACTGGGGCGACAACGAATTGCTGTCCGATCAGGGCGAAGTATTTCGCGCTGCGTCCAAAGCGCCGATGCCGCGATTTGACGGGCCCGCTGCGTCGTCGCAAGACATTCTCAATCGCTACCGCGATACCCGACTGGCTCTGGCTTCGCATGGCCTAGACATCAAAGCATTCGCCATGTCGCCACGCGGAGCGATCACCGTCACCACAGGTAACGATATGCAACTGGAGTTCGGTCGCGAACACTTCCCGGAACGGCTTGCCCGTTTTGTGGCGCTCTACAACACCTGGTCGCCGTCGTATCGCAGCGGTCTGGCGCGCGTTGACCTTCGCTACAAAGCCGCCATCGCGGTCGCGAGAAATGGTGCGCCTGCCGTTGAAATTCAGAAAGGTCAATCGTGAGTGAATTGATCGCCGCACTCGACATCGGCACCTCGAAGATCGTCGCTCTGGTCGCCGAGATTGATGCTGACAACAACATCAACGTCATCGGCTTTGGTGAGCAGCCCTCCATCGGCTTACGCAAGGGCATGGTCGTTGACATAGACGCGACCACCAACAACGTTGCCGCCGCTGTGCGCGAGGCCGCAGCGATGGCCAATTGCAAGATCACCAACGTCTACGTCGGTATCGCTGGCGCGCACATTCGCAGCCTGAATTCCAGCGGCATGGTCGCGATGAAAGATAGTGAAGTGACCGAAGCGGACATGGAACGCGTGGTCGAAACCGCGAAAGCCATCGCTATTCCGAACGATCAGGTCGTGCTGCACACGCTGCCGCAGGAGTACATCATCGACGGACAGGAAGGCGTGCGTCGTCCGCTCGGGATGAGTGGTCGCCGCCTTGAGGTCAAGGTACACATCGTGACCGGCGCGGTATCGGCGGCCGAGAACATCGAAAAGTGTGTGCGTCGTTGTGGACTGAATGTGCTGGAGCTGGTGCTACAGCCGCTCGCTTCTGCCGCCGCTTGTCTGACCAAAGACGAGATGGAAATTGGGGTGGGTCTCGTCGACATCGGTGGTGGTACCACAGACTTTGCGTTGTTCACGGGCGGTGCCATTCGTCACACGGGTGTTATTCCTGTTGCGGGCGATCAGATCACCAACGACATCGCCATGGCGTTGCGTACGCCGAGCAAAGAAGCCTCCGACATCAAGCATCGCTATGCCTGCGCGCTGACGAAACTGGTTGAGCCGGACGAGTTGATTGAAGTGCCGAGTGTGGCCGATCGTCCCGCGAAATCAATGGCCCGACACATGTTGGCTGAAGTCGTCGAGCCGCGCGTGGAAGAGCTGTTTCAATTGGTGCATGAGCAGATCAAGCGCTCGGGTTTCGAGCCGCTCCTGCGCTCGGGCATTGCGCTGACCGGGGGCAGCAGCATGCTCCCCGGCATGACCGCACTCGGTGAAGAAGTGTTTCATATGCCGGTGCGCATTGCTGTGCCGGATTATCGTGGCGCGCTCAAGGATGTCCTAGCTGCGCCGAAATATTCGACGGCGATTGGTCTCCTGATGCACGGTCGGGATCAACAGACGAAACAGGCGGTGATGCGTCGTCGCGACTCGGCGGCGGCGGGGATGTTTGCGAAGTTACGGGATGCGTTTGGTGTGTAGTTTTTTGCAGTTTTTATTTTTTAGTGTTGCCTTGAAGGAGCGGAAACATGTTTGAGATCGTTGATGAAAAAAGAGACGGCGCGGTCATCAAAGTGATCGGCGTTGGCGGGTGCGGCGGCAATGCCGTGGAGCACATGATTCACAAAGGCGTTGCCGGCGTTGAATTTATTGCCGCCAACACCGATGCGCAGGTGCTCGACAAAAATCCGGCACCGAAGCGGATTCCGCTGGGTGCCGAATTGACGCAGGGCCTTGGTGCAGGTGCCAAGCCCGAGGTCGGTCGTGATGCCGCGATGGAATCAAAGCTTGCTGTGCAAGAGGCGATTCGCGGTGCTGACATGCTGTTTATCACCGCCGGTATGGGCGGCGGAACAGGCACCGGCGCTGCGCCGATCATCGCGCAGCTGGCCAAAGAAATGGGCATTCTGGTTGTCGCCGTGGTGACCAAGCCTTTCCGTTTTGAAATGCAAAAGCGTGAGCGTGCAGCGCAAGCGGGTATTGACGAGCTGCAACGTCATGTTGACTCGCTGATCGTGGTGCCGAATGAAAAACTCATTCAGGTGCTGGGCCGCAATATTTCGCTGCCCGCTGCATTTGCTGCTTCGAACGACGTTCTGCATGGTGCCGTCGCAGGCATTTCGGAAATCATCAACAAGCGTGGCCTCGTTAACCGCGACTTCGCGGACGTTCGCACCATCATGTCGGAACTCGGCATGGCGATGATGGGCACAGCGACGGCCAGCGGTGAAAACCGCGGCAAAGTGGCGGCGATGGCTGCGATCAAGAGCCCGCTCCTGGAAGATGTGGACTTGCAGGGCGCACGCGGCGTGCTGCTCAACATCACCTCGTCAAGCAATGTGGAATTGGGCGAGCTGTACGACGTGACCGACACTGTGGCTGAGTTCGTTTCCGCTGATGCGACGGTGCTTTGGGGCCATGTCATTGACGACGAAATGGGCGACGAAATGCGCGTCACGATGGTCGCGACGGGCCTGGGTGCGAAGAAGAAAATGACCTCGGTTCAAGGCGGCTTGGGTATTGCGTTGCGCGCTGATTTGGTCATCCCCGTGCTGCGTACGGGTACTGACAATCACGTTGCGATGACAACAGTTGGCGCGGTGGAAACGATAACGGCAACGGGTGTAGTCGACTACGACCTGCCACCCGGAACCCGTGGCCGCCAAGGCGGCGGGAGATCGCTGGAGATACCGACGTTTCTGCGCAAGCAAGCGGATTAAGAGCACCACTATCGTTGATCGCACGACATGGAATACGTGCTCAGTTTTGTGGCCGGGCTGCTTATTGTGAATGTTGTGGGCATCCCACTCGTTCTTCTCGCGGGACTGATAGGCACCCCTTTTTTGCACCATCGGTTTGGGAGGTGGGTGGCCTACGTGTTTTGGGGACTCGCCTCGGCAATAACCGTATGTGTCGCCGTCTACGCTGCGTCGGCAATATTCAGGTACTGGCACACACCGTTTGGCTTGATTGGGGTGTGCTGTGCTTCGTTGCCCTACGTGCATAATGAACTGGTGCGCTTTCGACAGTCTCCGGGAACGGCGCTTCGATTTGCATCGCTTGCGGGAGCGGTTTCTGGGTTCGTGATGGCAATTTGGATTTGAGAAAACAGAGTCTGTTACCAACGTCGTATTCAGGGGTGAGATTAAAACTCACTTTCGTCTAAGTCATATGTCTGCATGTTGCCGTTGCGTACTTTGTAAAGCGTCATCGTGAGGCGGCTGAATTGCGTCCCATTCTCAGTCGGCGTTTCGCGCAGCGTGAAAGATTCTGATCGGAAGCATCCGCCCTTGTTGAGGTCGCAGTAACGTATGTCGTATTCACCCGGGAATAAATTTGTTAGCTTGAACTGTTCACCTATTGGGATAAAAAATTCGCGCACTGGAATCGCGGCACCTCCAGAAACCCAATTTAGCTTTACGTGTACGTCTGAATCGTTAACCGAATTATCCACCGTTGCGTTTGAAAGCCCGCCCTTCGATAGCGGTGATGAGGGAGCTAGATACGCCGCTGAAGTTGGCCATGGACGTCCGTTCGGCGCGTTGGCCGGACGGACGTAGAGCGGCTTTGACTTTGGCGGGGGCGAAGTCAGAGCGGCGCTGACTTTCGCGGAGGCTGGCGTGTGATCCGCGTTGGCATACCATACCCAAACCCCTAACCCCGCGTAAATGACCCAGTAACTGAGTACGTGTCGAACCAGTTGAGTGAGTGACGAAAAGCGCGATGATGTGGCAAGCGGTGGGCTTGGGGGTGGCGCCGTAGCTTGTCGAGGCGCATCCTGATGGCACGTTTCGCTTGTGGACTGTGTTCGTGCTAGCGATTCTTGCTCTGCGATCCACTGGTCATGTTCGACGCGACGATCTGGATCACATAGCGCATCGTATGACTGATTGATAACCGCCATTATCCGTGTCGCCTCGGGATTGTTCGGATTTAGATCCGGATGATATTTTTGCGCGAGTGCTCTAAATGAAGCACGAATGACCTCTATAGGTGCGTTGCGAGCTACCTTCAAATTGTCGTAGTGAGTGTGTGTCATAGAGTGGTCACGTACGACCTTCAAGTCGCCATGCGGATTTTCTATTCTCAACGTCCATGAAGTTTGAGGCGTCATGCTGACAGTTGACGTTTTTTTGTGCGGGACTTTCTCTAAAGTTTGCGATCATGTCTTCGTCTCACGTTGTTGCTGCATGAACGAATAGTTTGTTTGACTTGGAGCTGGGTTCCGTGCCGGTCCCGTCCTCACCGCAAAATCTAAGCGTTGCGCAGGCTACATCCACACACTTCCACCTATCACCTTATGATGCGGGACGCGCTAGGCGTGGCGACGCGACGCCGGACTCAAAAAACAACTTACCCCAGCCGGACGGAGGGCGGCCGCTTAGCAACATCTTGCGGAACACTGTGTAAGCGTCGTCAGCGCTTTCATATGACCGTTTGGTGTCTTGGTCGTTAACCCACATGTAGACGATCACCTTTGCCCCCGCATGGAAGCGGAAAAAGAGTCGGTACTGCTGAAAGAATGTTGCGCGAAACCAATGCTTGTGGCCCGCCCCCGGCATGTTGCCTTGCCGGTATTCCTCCCGCGTCGGGTCTTGCGGGATCACCTCGAACGCCAAGTTTGAGATCGCGGCTAAACACTGAGTAGCGTGCTTTTTTACGTAGCCGGCCGGGTCTTTCTGTTTTAGCGTTTCGACCTGCACAAACAAGGCTTCAACTTGGTCAAGGAACAACGGATGTAGGTAGATCGTCCAGCCGTGAGTCACCAACGCGTTGGTGTCGTTCATTCGTCGGCCGGCAATAGCGGCGCATCCAGATCAACAACTATAGTGTCGGTCAAAGCAATGACGCTTTTCATAAAAGCTGGGTTCATGGGAATCGGGCCCTCCGGATGCTCGGCTAGGTCGTTCTCGAGAAAGCGCAGGAACGCGCCAAGCACCGGATCGGCGTCGTCGCTTCGTTTCGCTCGCGTCAGAACCACCTCACCTCCTGGGCGGATTCTGTAGTGGATCTTGTCGCGCTTTCCGAGTCGCAGTGCACGACGTACTGTCTCGGGAACTGTCGTTTGATAGCGGTCGGTCAACGTCGATTCAGATTCGAGGGAGGTGGTCATAGTGATGCTCTCTGACACTGTTCAAATTCAGCCTAATCCGAATGTAATGCAATTGCATTGTCACGTCAATTTTTGTGGCGAAACCTCGTTGCGTCAATTGAGCAACCGCGCGCAAAATCTATACTTCGCGCCATGCCCCAACAACACACTCTCGCCAGCGAGGTATCGGCCACTGGCGTCGCGCTACACTCCGGCGTCCGCGTTCAGATCACGCTCAAGAGCGCACCGTGCGATACCGGAATCATCTTTCGCCGTACCGATTTAAGTCCCCCGCAAGACATTCCTGCCAGAGCGGAGTTGGTTAAAGAAACGCGACTCGCCACGACGCTCGTTTTGGGCGATGCGAAAGTCGCCACGGTTGAACATTTGCTTGCGGCTTGCGTCGGCTGCGGCATCGACAACGCCATCATTGAGCTCGATAACCTCGAAGTGCCGATCATGGACGGCTCCGCTGCACCGTTCGTTTTTTTGATCGAACAGGCGGACGTGATCGCGCAGGACGCGCCGCGCCGCTACATTGAAGTGCTCACGCCGGTGCGCGTCGAGATGGGCGACAAATTTGCCGAGCTGCTACCGAACCCGCATTTCGAGGTTGATTTCACCATCGATTTTTCGCATCCGGCGATTCCCGACGATCAGTGTCACGTCAAGATGAAACTTGATGACGAGGATTTTCTCTCCCACATCAGCCGCGCACGAACTTTCGGTTTCGCCTATGAAGTCGAGACGCTGCGGTCAATCGGCCTCGCGCAAGGCGGCAGCATGGAAAACGCCATCGTGCTCGACGAATACAAAGTCCTCAACCGCGAAGGGCTGCGTTTTGCCGACGAACTGGCGCGGCATAAAGTGCTCGACGCAGTGGGCGATCTCTTTTTGTTGGGCCACCGTGTCCGCGCCAAATATCACGCGTTTAAATCTGGGCATGAGTTGAACAACAAACTGTGTCTGGCGCTGAAGGCAACACCCGAAGCGTGGCGCTACTCGGTTTAGTCAGCGGGCATTGGATAAGGCCATCGGCGGTTTAGGAGCGGCTCCGCCGCGACCTTTCCCCTTGCGCAACAGCCCGGTCGCGGCAAGCCGCTCCTACAGTCGCAAATTTTGAATATCCCCCATACGGCTTTGTGAGGAAAAGACCGACCCGTATGGGCTAAGCATGAAAAAGTTCGATTATCGACTTTCTATAAAAGCAGCGCTTAGCCCGAATGAAATGAGCGTTTCAAGAAAATGCTGTCGTAAAAATTCATGGTTTGCGCTGCCGCCATCGAAAAATATAGATTGTAGGTATAAACTACATAATAGAACTATTTAAAAAACTAGATCAAACAAAAATGCAAACCCTAACTTCGCGCGATGTTCAGGTTCGGTACGGCGAATTTGTCGAATCTGTACAGGACGGCGTCGTCTGCGTCACCCGCCATGGTCGACCGCTGTACTGGGCGCTCTCCGACTCGCACCTGCGCGCGCAGGATCCCAGTGTTTTCATCGGCAGAATGCTGCGATTGCGCGGGCAGATCGTGCGCGAACAGGCGCAGCGCGCGGGCGTAAAGCCGCCTAGCCTTTCGGATGCGCTGCAACCACTCGATAGCAGCATCGATCCAAACGGATTGACCGAGGATGACGTCATGCAAGTCGTTCATGACAACAGGCGATAGACCGCGCATCGTCCTCGACACTAATGTCATCGTCAGTGGAATATTATTCAAAGGTCGCACCGTTCGACAAGTGCTTGCGACCGCTGCCGACGCGTGGCAACTCGTTTTTTCGGATGAGACGTGGGACGAGCTAGCGCTAGTCATGCAGCGACCCAAATTCGAAAAGCACATGGCGATTGCCGCGCGGCTCGCCGCCCTCGCAACGCTCGCCCAGTACATCGAGGTGATCACCGTCGTCAGCGTGATCGACGACTGCCGCGACGAGAAAGACAACAAATTTCTAGCGCTCGCCATTGATTCGGGCGCAGCATTGATCGTCACAGGCGACGACGACCTGCTCGCGCTCAATCCATTTCGGGGCGTCGAAATCCTCCGCGCCAACACCTTCCACACGCGCTTTTGCAGCGCTCCTGCAACTATCTGAGCCTTGCGCGCATCAAGCGGGTCAACGTAGCGACGCGCTCCTACTCGATCACGTAGTACCCGACTTGCGCAAACCGCAATAACGCAGAGGTGGCGTCAGGGCACACCGTCCGGCGCGCCAGATTGCACTAGCGTCCGGGTGTATTCACGCAAACTCCTACCCGAACAGGTAGGCGACAACGCACCATGATCCCGGTGTAATTAACGCAACAAAAACGTCAAGTCGTACCGGAGCCCCCTGTTGAATGCGAGCCATTACGCGCACTGCACATCCGCCTCGTCGGCCTGCCTGAAGCTGGCAATGGCGTGCGCGGCGCTAGCACTGTCCGCCTGCGCCATCACAGAAATCCGCGATAGCGACAACCGCTCATCATGGTCGGTGCACTTGCTGCGCGAGGTAGCCGCTCCTTCAAATACGAGCAATCTCACCTACGTTCGCTCGCAAGCGCTCGGTTGGCAGCAAACAGGCAGCGACTACACCTTCGGACTCATGTGGCGCGAAGCGGTGATCGCGCGCGACGCGAATGCCTGCGCGCTAGTGGTGCTGCTCGACGCATCGCAAGGTGACATCGCCAAACTCACCGAGCAAAAAAACTTTTTTTCAACCCTTGGCAATTGCCACGTAGTACCTCTCTCGAAAGGATAGTGTCATGACTGGTTCCGCAAACAAATTGAGTGTGATGAGCGTCGCGCTCTGTGCGACGGCGATGCTGGCGGCAGGCTGTACAAGCACCAAACAAGCCGGATTGCTTTACAGTTCGACCATATCGATGGGGCTCGGCATGGAGGTAAAGACCGCTGACACAACGGCTCCGCTCAGCATCAACATTGGGTACAAGACACTTGATGTTGCTTACGTACCTGTCGCGGTGATGGAGACCAACGGCGCAGGAAAAGAAAGCGCTGAAAAAATTTGGGCGAGCCATAGTCAAAAAAACGGCAAAACCGCAGAGTGCCTTGAGGCCCTAAATAGGCTCACCGCAAAACGAGTTAAGGACGGCGTTGCGCCAACGACTAACGCAGATGATCTGCCAAGCGAATGCGACGCCAAGCGCGACGCAATGTCGGTCTACGGACAATTTAACGGTGACGCTTCGGCAAAGGGAAATGATCGCTCCGCTGGCTTGATGGTGGGCCGTATCTTTGCCACGGGGATTGCAGCGCAGAACGTAAGCGCGGCCGCCTACGCGTTCGCTTACGCCGACTGCGCCAAGGCGGTCATAGCGTCTGGTATCGCAGCCGCAAATGTTGATGCTGAGACCAAACGTGTCTGCGGTAGACATCGTCATTGAGACTTTCGTGACTTACCCGCAGAACTGCACCACGCAGTTGCCGATGCGACACCACAACTTCTAAGGATTGGCCATGAAAATTACGCCCGCGAGACCTCGCACCGATATTCCCGCTGATGCGCCTGTTTTGCGCGATCCAGTCAATGTCGTTATGGATGTCCCCGTTTTCTATGTCAATGAGCGAGGACCTATCCGCATGTTCGGCCCGCAATACTGTGAACGAGTGTTCGCCACATCAGTACTCAGAACGATCAACGCCATTCTTAGCGAAAGAAATCTGGGCTTAGCGCATTTGGGCATCTACAACCCGCGAATGGCACGCCATGCCAACGGCGATCCCATTCTCCCTCCTCGGTGGAGCAACCACGCACACGGTTGCGCGATGGACTTCAAAGGCGTTGTGTTGTCTGGCGATGTGCCCGTGCTGGTAGACATCAGGGCGATGAGACAGGACGTGAAATACCGTGATCTGTTGGAAGACGCTGCGGCACAGTGTCGAGCGAGCATCATCAGTATTCAGCGGAACCCTGAAATCGTTGACGAAGGCGGTTGGATTCATGTCGGAATCTGGCCGTGACGCAGCGTCCGTCAGTCTTGCAACAAGCTCGCAGGCTCAACGTTGAGCGCAGTCGCGAGCTTGTAAATGTTCAGCAACGAAATATTCCGTTTGCCAGTTTCGACTTCGCCCACGTACGACCGCGCGAGGTCGGCCTCGTTGGCGAGCGCTTCTTGCGATATGCCGATTTCAGCACGAAGCGCTTTGAGCTTGAGACCAAAGCGGACGCGGGGGTCGATGGGCATTTTTTTCTTCATGACTCAGTCGCGGACAAGTTGTCCAACACCATGATTACCTTTCAAACGGCTGGTGGTTTCAACAAACGCCAAGGCTCAGTGGTGAGCGCAGCCGCGATCTTCTCAATGTTGGCCAAGCTCACGTTCCAGACGCTGCGCTCAACCGCGCTCACGTACGTCCGATCCAAGCCACACTCAAACGCCAATTGCTCTTGCGATAAGCCCAACGCAACGCGACGAGAACGTATGTTGTACGCCAACACCGCTCGGAGGTCTTCGGGATCGGGTAGGTGGGTGGGTGGAGAGGGTCGTGCTGACACCTGTGAAGGGTTTCACTTTGAAGCATTTGCATCTACGGAGTTTGCTTCTACAATAAGCGCTATACATCGTTCCCACTTTTTCATTATTAGGCAATTCTGACAATGCCACTTCAATTGCGCAGGCAAAGGGTAGTGCAACATTCTTTCTGTAAATTATTTTTAATGGGAAGGCGAGCGAAGCGAGCCACTCCCCGGAATTGCGGCACGCAATTTCATTGGCGCAGCAGCCTCCCGAAGCAACGCCCGATACAGAAAGAATTCAGCCAT
>JANXUB010000024.1 GCA_025352105.1 Burkholderiales bacterium
TCAACCGCTGCAACGCTTCTGGCTCGCGACGGATTTCGGGTCACGTTGCTCGAAAAGGCAGCGCATCCGCGCTTTCATATTGGTGAATCGCTGCTGCCCGCCAATCTCAGTTTGCTCGACAAGCTCGGCGTACGCGACGCGGTCGAAAAAATCGGCATGAAAAAATGGGGCGTTGAATTTAATTCGCCCAACCACGCCCAAAGCTCAGGCGTCGAGTTTGCAGAAGCGTGGGACAAAACCATGCCTTACTCGTTTCAGGTGCGACGGTCGGAATTCGACGAGATTTTGTTTCGCAACGCCGCAGCGGCTGGTGCGACGGCGCTGGAAAACACAGCGGTTACGCAAGTTCATTTCGACGCCGACGGCGTTCGTCTTGACGTTAAAGATGCCGCCGGGAACGCGTCCACCTTGAACGCGGATTTTGTTGTTGACGCGTCGGGTCGCGATACATTTTTGTCCAGCCGCTTGAAGTTGAAAGAGAAGAACGCGAAGCACAACAGCGTCGCAATCTTCGGGCACTTTACCCACGCGGAACGGCTACCCGGCAAGCGCGAGGGCGATATTTCAATCTTCTGGTTTGATCACGGCTGGATCTGGTTTATTCCGCTCAGCGATGGCACGACCAGTGTGGGTGCGGTGTGCTGGCCGCGCTATCTGGCGTCTCGCGAGAAGTCGCTGAAAGACTTTTTCATGGACACGGTGGCCATGAATACGCGGCTAGAGGATCGATTAAAGCATGCGACGTTGGTCGACGATCTAGTGCACGCTGCCGGTAATTATTCGTACAGCAGCAGTCGGGCCACTGGCGAGCGCTATCTGCTCGTCGGCGATGCGTTTGCGTTCGTTGATCCGGTTTTTTCGTCTGGCGTGTATCTGGCCATGCACAATGCTTTTGACGCAGCGTCCACCGTTGCCACTTGCCTTCGCGAACCGCGCGCCGCAAAGGCGGCGATGGTCAAATATGAAAAGCGAGTGCGTCAGGGGCCGACGGAGTTTTCGTGGTTCATCTATCGCGTCACCAATCCGATCATGCGTGAATTATTCATGGCGCCGCGCAATTTGATGCGCGCCAAAGAGGCCGTGCTGTCAGTGCTGGCGGGTCACATTTTTGATCACAAAGTGATTCGCCTATCGCTCTGGGTATTCAAGAGCATCTACTACATCTCGTCTGCGCTCAACCTCAGGCAAACGCTGGCTGCGAAAGCGCGCCGGAAAATCAATATTCAGGACTCACCCGCAGCACTATGATGGCTTTCCATAAAACATTTATTCGCTTTGGCACCTTTGCTTTTTTGACTTCGGCGGCTGCCTTACACGCTCAAGTCACACCCGGTGCGGGCGCTGTTCCCGATGCAGTAAAGCAAAACACAACGGAGCCGGCAGCCTCGGCGACTACCGGGACACTGCCGCTCTGGGAGCTAGGTGTCGGTGCGGCAGTTCTTTATAGCCCGCACTATCGCGGCTCCGATCAAAGTCGCGCTCAGGCGGTTCCGTTGCCGTACCTGATTTATCGCGGTGAAAAAGTAAAAGTGGATCGCGACGGGATTCGTGCGTCGTTGTTTGATCTCAATCGCTTTGAGCTTGACTTCAACGGCGGCGGTGCTTTTCCGGTGAAGAGCGACGATAACCGTGCGCGTAAAGGCATGCCCGATCTCGGTGGATTTCTCGAATTTGGCCCATCGCTCAACTACCGCGCCTTTCAAAGTCTTAACAAGGACGTGACGGTCGACATTCGCGTGCCACTGCGTCTGGCGGTGAGCGTCAGCACCTCACAGTCGCCACGCTTTAGCGGCTTCGTGTTGACGCCGCGTTTGAACGTTGATCTCAAGAACCTGCCCGGCCTCGGCGATACCGAAGTGGGCTCCTACGTGGGCCCGCTATTCGCCGACAAAAAGAACAGCGGTTATTTCTATTCGGTTGCGCCGCAATATGCACGTGCTGATCGGCCTGCATATGAATCGCCCGGCGGCTTCGGTGGTTGGCAATGGGTGACGGGCGCATCAAAGCGCTTCGACAATTGGTGGCTCGGCGCGTTCGTTCGCGTCGACAGCGTCAAGGGCGCGGTGTTTGAGGACAGCCCGCTGGTGAAGAAGTCCACTACGCTCTACGGCGGCGTTTCCATTGCGTGGATATTCAAAACCTCCAGCGAGCGTGCGAAACAATAGTTGGGTGGCGCGAATGGCCGCCTTTCTACGGAACGACGCGCGATGAAACGCTTTCTGCACAGGCAGCTGTTTTATTTTTGCGTGCTGAGTTTTGGCGCAATTACCCTGTCGGGCTGCTTCGCTAGCATGATCATCGGCTGGATGGTGCCGCGCGCGAAGGGACTGCCGATTGGGCGTCGCATTATTCGTGGCGTTTTTTGTCTCTACCTGCGCCTGTGCGACGCGCTGGGCGTGATTCACACGGATCTCAGCGCGCTCGATGCCCTTGATAACGAGCGAGGACTGATCCTGGCACCGAATCACCCAAGCGTGATTGACGTCGTGCTTGTCAATTCGCGCCTATCAAATGTGTGTTGTTTGATGAAAGCCGGCCTCATGGACAGTCCCTTTCTTGGGGCCGGTGCGCGGCTCGCGGGATACGTTCCCAACGACTCTTTTAAAGCTGCGGTGCGTGCATCTGCGGCGGACATTCGCGCTGGCGGGCAGCTACTGATTTTTCCGGAAGGCACGCGTACCGAGACGCGACCGATCAATACGCTCAAAGGCGGCTTCGCACTCATTTCGCGTGAGGCTGCTTGTCCGATCCAGACGCTGATTATCGAAGGCAACACGGGCTACCTTGGCAAAGGGTGGTCGATATTCAAGGCGCCAGAATTACCGATGCGCTTCAGCGTACGCTTGGGCAAACGCTTTCCCGCGACCGTAGACGTCGCCACCACCGTCGCCGAACTCGACGCCTATTTTCGCGCCGAGCTGACCAAAAAATAATGCTCCCATCGTCAACGCATCTCGTCCTCATTCCCAGCTATAACCCCGGCCCCGCCGTATTCGAAACCGTTCGTGGTGCCTGCGCCGCGTGGTCTCCGGTGTGGGTGGTCGTCGATGGCAGCACGGACGGCACACTGGAAGGATTACGGGCTCTGGCGACCGATTTGCCGCAGCTGCGTGTGCTCGCGCTGCCACAGAACAGCGGCAAGGGCGCTGCGGTGCTTGAAGGTCTGCGCCATGCCGAAGCGGCGGGCTTTACGCACATCCTCAGCATGGATTCCGATGGGCAGCATCCGAGCGGCTCCATCGCCGAATTCATGCGCGTCTCGCAGGCCTCGCCGGGTGCCATGGTGCTCGGGCAACCGGTGTTTGATGCCAGTGCGCCGCTGCTGCGGCTGCGTGGCCGCAAGGTGTCCAACTGGTGGGCGAACCTTGAAACGCTGTGGGTGGGTGTCAACGATTCGCTCTTCGGGTTTCGTGTTTATCCGGTCACGCCGCTACGCGAAATCATGGAGAAAAGCGCATGGATGCGGCGCTTTGATTTTGACGTCGAAGCCGTCGTGCGCCTGTGTTGGCGGGGCGTTAAACCCATCAACGTGCCCGCGCCGTGCCGCTATCTGACAGCTGAACAGGGCGGTGTGTCGCATTTTGATTATTGGCGCGACAACAAACTCCTGACCTGGATGCACGCGCGGCTGTTTTTGGGTTTTCTGGTGTGCCTGCCGTTGCTGCTGTGGCGGCGTGCTTTTTCGTAGGTGTTTTGCGGGCCGAACGGTTCATTTGTGTGAATCCGTCGACCATTAACTTCTTCGTCAAACCCATATTTTATGCGGGCTAGACACGAAAATCATCGAAAGTCGACTTCTCCGATTTATTGCAGATAGCCCCAATGCAATAAGGATTCTGCGAAAAAGCTGTTTCCTCAAAACTTTATCGAACCGATGTTTTTTTGGAGGAAACCGCGGCCCTTAGCTGCCGTCCCTCCCGTCGCAATTAGTGCTTAAGAATCAGCGACTTCATACGCTGTAATTTGGGATAAACCACGGGAACTGTCAGCATCGTGCTCGCGATGGCCATCAGCAGCAGCGCGGTGAAGGTTTCGCTCGTGATGATTTTTTTATCGAGCAGAATGTTGACAAAAATGATCATGATCAGCGCCTTGGTTTGTAGCAGCCAGCCGATGATGGACGCCTCACCTTTTTCCCATTTGAGAATTTTTCCGGCAACGTGGATGCCTGCCAGTTTCCCGGACACGGACGCCAGCAGCAGCACGGCCGCCGCCACAAAAACCATCGTGCCACCCACCGCCCAGTTCGTGCGGAGACCGGTACTCAAGAAAAATACCGGCATGAAGGCCAGCAATACATGGTGGCGAAACATATCCATCTTTTCCTGATTAAACCAGTCGGCATCCATCACCGCGCCCGCGAGAAACGCACCCACCATGAAGTGCAGCCCCGCCCAATCAGCGGCCATGCTGCACGCGGCAAGCCAGATCAACGCCACATACCAGCGATCACGTTCCTGCAAACGAATCATTACTTTTCGATACACGAACGTTGCGACAGCAAACACAACAAAAAAGCCAAGCTGCCTCCCGACCCGCGTCCAGTCCAGCAAAATCAGCGCGAGCACGCCCCAGATGGCGATGTCGTCCAGACTGGCATAGCGCAAGATTCGCTGACCAATCGGCTGGCGAAGAATCTCCAGTTTCTCCATCAGCAGGATCAAAATCGGAAGCGCTGTGACAGCACACGCCATACCGATACCAACGACGAATTGCCACGTCATCGCGTTCGGCCCGACCCAGCCATCGGTCGTCAACATCCCGAGCGCCGCAATGCTACCGAAGATGAGTGGCGTACCGAGTGCGAGGCCCGCGGTGATCGTACTTTCGCGCCGATGTTGCCAAGCTTTTTTTAAGTCAAGCTCGACCCCCGCAATCATGACGAAAAGCATGACCGCCCACCACGCAATGCCGTTCAACGACTGGACCACCTGCTGATTGAAAACAAACTGGTAGTAGTCGGGATAAAGCGCACCAAGAATGCCCGGCCCCAACAAAATTCCAGCGATGATTTGAACGACGACCAACGGCGCGTAGTAATCGGTTTTGCAGATTCGCCAGATCAAATACGGAACTGTGAAAATGATCAGCATCGCGACCAGAAAAATTTCGGTGGTACTCATGGCCGGAAGAATTTATGGTTTGTTTATCGAGACACTAGTTCAGTAGCGTCAAAAACGTTCGGTCACCATTCAGCATGGAAGTTTCGATGAACAGAATTTCGCTGTTGCGACCTTGAATCGATACCTCGACCAACACGCGCTGCAAATTCGCGCTTAAGGGGCGCAAACTGAGCGTCCATTTGCTGGCGGGCCCACTCAGTTTGACCAGAAACGACTTTTTAAGCGTCGGCAGATCACCGCTCAACGTGGCGCGCAGACTGTCAATAAAAGCACGCATCTCCGGTTGCGTCTCCAGTTGAATGATCTGCTCCTTGCCGCTGCGATTGAGAATCACGCGGTCGCGCTCCACCGTGAGCGTTTCCTGTATCGGTTGCGTTGTCTTTTTTTGCAGGAAGTCGGGCGATTTAAACGAAAGCTCGCCGCGACTCTCAATCGGCATGTTCAGCACGCTGAGTGTCTTTTGCTCGACAAAGCGTGCGCGCCCTTCCTTCTGCACGCTCAGATTTTTCATGAGTTCCGGAAGATCTAGGGCCGAAGCCGTGCTCGTCACGGCTGCGAACAGCGCTAGCAGCACAGCGCCGCAAAGCTTATTGAGATTCTTCATCTGAACCCTCCGCTTGCCAAAAGTTAAAGAAATTAAACCAGTTGTAGGGCGCGTCTATCACCCGTTCTTCGAGAATTTCCGCATAACGCGCGATGGCACGATCAATCAAAATGGGCTTCGGCTCGGCCGCGTCAAAATCCACCAGCGTGTCAAAGATGATGTCGTAGCGATTGCTGCCCCGGTAAATCGCCGCCATAAAAAACAGCGGGCCGCCCAGCAGTGCGCCGATCTTGAAGGGGCCGATTGCAACTTGCGCCTCACCGCCGAGAAAGGACACCGTTTTGTAGCCCTTTTGCCCCAGCGAGCGGTCAGCAAGCATGCCCACGTAAGCGCCCTCCACAACGCGCGCGCGAATGTCCAGAATCGATTGCATCGTGCCGAGCGGAATAATTTCCTGCGCGGCACGCGGGTTAATGGCATTGAGCACCATGCCCAGCTTGCGCGCATTGCCCTCAAACATCGCGAGCGCGACTTTCAGGCTCGGCATGTCGTATCCAAACGCGCGCACCGCATCAAAACTACCGATGTGCGCACCGAGCAACAACCCGCCTTGATTGGCCTTGAAGCGCTCGGTAAACCGCTCGGTGCCGAAGCCGCGAATGTCGAATAACTCAACGCGTTCGTTAACCAGAAAAAAGCGATCCAAAATGGTGGCGGCGAAGCAATAAAAATGTCGATAGACATCTATCCACTTCGCGGGCCGCTTGAGTACCCGGGCAAGATACGCACGAGATGCGTCGCCTGCCTCGCCTGCTCGCAGCACAAAGAAGAGAGTAATGGGCGGCAGCAACAATCGCGCGACCCGACGACCGAGTTTGAGCGCGATGAACGTGATGACGCGCAGCCAAAAGATGCTGCCGCGCTCCTGCCGCGTGCGCCATTCGGGCACTTCGTTGTTCTCGGGCGTGGCGTTCGACACTACGCCACTTCACCTAACGTCAGAACGCCAGCGCAGACCGGCTGCGATGCCTTCGTCCAGACGAAGTCCACACGTTGATCAACCACATCTAAGCGCAATCGAAGCGCGTCACCCGGCAAGACAGGCAGCAAAAATTTGCACTGCTTTACGTTGACAGGAGCCGACGCCCCCCACCTCCCTGTCATCTCCGCAATCGTCCAATCCAGTAGGAGCGCGCCCGGCACCAGCGGCATCGCGGGGAAGTGCCCGGCGAAGCAGGGTAAGTCGCTGGGCACCGCAAAATCCAGTTCAAATGATTTCATCATCTGTTTGGGGCGGTGGGATTCTTGTGCGTTTCGTACAGGGCTTGCAGAGAAGCGCGAGTCAATTTGCCTGTGCTGTTGCGAGGCAATTGATCGACCCAGAAAATCGGCCGCGGCATGAACGCCGAATCGACGATGCGCGCTAGCGCAGCGCGAAGCTGCGCACGATCCAGTGTCGGCGCGACCACAAAAGCCACCAGGCGCTGTAGCGTCTCGGCCTCG
Source organism: Burkholderiales bacterium (assembly GCA_025352105.1). Lineage (GTDB taxonomy): Bacteria > Pseudomonadota > Gammaproteobacteria > Burkholderiales > Casimicrobiaceae > Casimicrobium. The sequence continues at coordinate 7,171 of JANXUB010000024.1, forward strand.
TTGTGATCAGGCCAAAAAAAACTGCCGTCCTTCACGCCTTCGATCATGAGCAAATGGTGATTGAGATAGGCCAGAGATACGCGCTTCCCGGCGATATTGATCATGTCTGCGGTTCGTCCGAGCAGCGCAAAGTGCGTGCTGTCTTCAACGCGCACGAAATCGCTCAGGATGACCGGCGTTTCGACATGGCCGCCGCTGACCGTGGCGGTACCATCGGAATTGGGATGAATCTGAACATTGGCATACGTCTGCCATGTGTCGCCATCAAGCGTGCGCCGAGTGGCAACCTGACCGGCTTCGGTGCACCCGTACACCTCAGAGAGCGGCGCACGAAAGTAAGCTTCAGCCTGTTCAGCGAGTGCGATATCGAGCGGCGCGGTGGCGCTAATGACATGCGCCAGCTCCGCCATCGGTTCCGGGTGCGCGCAGATGGCACGCAGATGAACCGGCGTGGTTACCAGCATTCTTGGCGCGGGGGCGGCGGCAAGAGATTGGGCGACATCGAGCGGGAAGAACGGACGACCTGCGTAGAACGCGTGACCGTTCATGAGCGGCAAGAGCACCGTGGTCTCGAAGCCGTACATGTGCTGCGGCGGTACCGTGCCGACAACGGAAACCTGCGCGACGTTCGGCGCATCGGACATTCCAAATCGCTCACCCTCGGCGCGTGCGTTCTGTACCAGCGCGCCGAAGTGCTTGGCGTGCGGCGTCGGCAACCCCGTAGAGCCGGAGGTGAAGACGTACGCGGCGAGCTGCGCCGCGTCAATCATCGGAACCGAAAAGTTGTCGGCATTCTGCGCGCCCTCTGTCGCGGTGAGACTGATCGCATCCACGCGCGGCAAATCATTCGCAACGGCTAATCCTTCGGCACCATCGGTGAACAAAACAACGTCAGGAAACTGCGTACGTAGTTGGCTCAGCGTCTCAGCCGAATGACTGGCTGGCATTAAAGTCGGCAAACCGCGCACCAGAGCCGCTCCAAAACCAACGGCAAACTGGTAGCGATTGGTGCACATGTTGAGCACCGCAGCGTTCGCTGACGGTGACGGCATTCTCAAAGCTAGCGCTCTGACGGAGCGTACAAAGTGCGCCGCATCAAAGCTGCGCGTATCGTCGAATGCCACCAAAACGTCTGGTGCAGTCGCTGCAATCAAAGGCAGGGCAATCGCGCTATTCATTTTGGGACGCCGCCTTTTCCGAGCGCACCCGTAACGCGTCGAATGGTTGTTGAGAAGCTCACGTGCTCGAAGTTGGGGTGCAGTAATTTCCGCAGGCCGTATTCAACCAAAAAGGCCGCCGCCACCAAGGGCCATGAAAGCAGGTTGATAAATGCCGACCACCATTCGCGCTGCCCCGACGCAAACAGCGTCATCGAGGTTGCCGCCATGAGCAAAAAGAACAGCGTCCAGCCAACGGTCACACTGCGGGTGTACCGGGCAATTTCGGGGGGTAGTGATCCGTCGTGAATGATCGTCGCCAGGCGGGTGACCCAGTCGCCCTCTTTCATGGTGAGACTTACGCCGAATACGCTGGCCATTAACAGCATACTGCCCACACTTTGCAGCAGATACACCCATTCCGCGTAACCCACCCAGCGGGACCAGTACCACCAGCCAAGTCCACCACCAGCCACGCCGACTAAAAGGATTGTGCAGCGACGCAGAGAGGACGCACTTCTGGCAAAAAGCGCCTTCAACCACCAGATAGCGATCGGAATGATCGCGATCAACGCGGCCCACTGCGCACCCCCATCAGCGGTCAGCGCGATATGAGCGACTACAAAATAGCTGACCAGCAGCAGGCCATAGAGCACCGTTTTTTTCATGACGAACGGCTGGTCAGATCAATCGGGCAAATTGCCCTGTCAGGCAACAGGACGATTGGCCGCCACATGTGCCGCCAGCGCGCGAAGGCTCTTATAAATTTCCAGATTCTTCGGATCGCCCGCCTCGGTTTGCACTTTGTAAGTCTGGGCAATGGCCAGCGCGAGTTCGAGAATATCGATGGAGTCCAGTCCAAGGCCTTCGCCGTATAAAGGCGCTTCGGGGGCGACGTCGCTCGCTGCTACATCAAGGCTAAGCGAGCGTACGATAAGCGCAGCGATTTCAGATTCGAACGGGGTCTGGGCGGGGGAGGCGAGGTCAGGCATGTATTTATTCGAGGAAGTGCAGCGCAAACGTGCGGACGCCGCACGGCAAACAACCCTGATTTTATCGTGGATTCAGCCGCTGCCCTCGTCAGTACCCAGAGCGGTGTAGAGCTCCTACGTGGTCAGGAGTTCCGCGACTGCGCAGGCCACCACAAGTGTGGCCTTACGCAAGTCCTCCAGTAGCAGATTTTCGTCGGCACGTTTGGCGTTGGATTCGGGCACGGTACGTGGCCCCGCGCCGTACAGCACGACAGGGATGCCCGCTTCGCCATACAAGCGCGCATCGGTGTACAGCGGCACGCCAATCGCGGGGATCGGCTCGCCAAAGACGCGCTCACCGTGCTTTTGTAGCGCCGCCACGAGCGGCGCCTGGCCCGGCAGAGGCTTCATCGCGTTGGCGAGTAGGAGGCGTTTGATCTCAACGCGGATGCCGGTTTTGCCTGCTACCGCGCCCTCGATGATCGCGCGAACCTGCGCTTCAACTTCAGCCGGATTCTCTTCAGGGATCATGCGGCGATCCATCTTGATCACGACTTTGCCGGGAACCACGTTGGTATTGGTGCCGCCAATGATCTGGCCAACCAGCATGGTGGGTGACGTGATGCCTGCTACTTTCGATTTGATCTTGCCGAGATCAGGCAGCTTGCCGTAGATCGCGTTGAGGATCGCCGTCGCGGCCTGCAACGCGTCGTCGCCCGTCTCGGGCATCGAGCCGTGGGTGGCGGTGCCGTGTACCGTGACTTCAAATTGCAGGCAGCCATTGTGCGCCGTGACGATGGCGTAGCTAAAGCTCGCGCCGATCACGAAATCTGGCTTCGTGGCCCCGATTTCGAGCAGATAACCGGGGCCGACGAGACCGCCGAATTCTTCGTCGTAGGTGAGATGCAGCTCAACCGTGCCGTTGAGCTTTGATCCTGATTTTTCTGCGGATTGAAGTGCGTCCAGCGCGAACGTGAAGCTTGCGATATCGCTCTTGCTGACCGCAACGCCGCGCCCGTACATGCGACCGTTCTTTACCTCGCCGCCGTACGGGTCAAACGACCAGCCATCTCCAGGCGGAACGACATCGCCGTGCGCATTGAGCGCAATCGTCGGGCCGCCGTTGCCAAACTTGTGACGAACAATCAGGTTGGTAACCGATTGCATGCCGTATGCCCGCACACGCGCTTCGGGCACTGCAAAGCGCTCAACTGTGTAGCCCTTCGCCGTGAGCAGTTCTGCTGCCCGCTCGGCAGGCGGGTTGTTGTTGCCGGGCGGCGTGTCGGAAGGCACGCGCACGATCTGGCGCAGGAACTCGATTTGTTCTGCGTGATGTGCGTCTACGTAGTGTGCGATGGTTTGTTCGGTGGTCATGATGTATCTAGATTTGTCGATCAACGCGCTGCGCGCTGGAGGCTGAAAATTGGGGTGGTTGGTAGTTCTCAAAAAAATGCAGCAACACTGAGGTGGCGACTTCGGCATCCTCCGCTGTCATCGTTTCGTCAGGATGGTGGCTGATGCCATTGTTGCCGCAACGCACGAAGAGCATGGCGGTCGGGGCGACAGCAGGGAACACCATCGCGTCGTGGCCTGCCCCGCTTGGCAGATAGCGCGGGGTAATGCCGTGCGCATTGATGGCCTGCGCGAACTGCGCTTGCAGGCCCGCATCGCACGGGGCGGCATTGCTGCTGAAGAAGACGTTGGTCACGACGACTACGTTGCGGCGCTTGGCGATGACTGTAAATTCAGCGTTAATCGCGTTGATCGCATCCGCGCGCAGACTGTCTTCACTCGAGCGAACGTCGATGGTGAACTCAACATCCTGCGGAATGACGTTAACGGCCCCCGGCTTCACGCTCATGATCCCGACAGTGCCAACGAGTCCCGCATTCTGGGTACAGTAACTTTCAACGAACAGCACCATTTCAGCAGCCGCTGTCAGCGCATCCTGTCGCGCACCCATCGGCACTGTGCCCGCATGTCCCGCGAGTCCGGTGACCGTGACTCGCAACCGCGTCGCCCCGGCGATAGCGGTAACCACGCCCACGGCGAGCCCATCGTTTAACAGCACGGGGCCCTGCTCGATGTGCGACTCGACAAAGGCAACGACTTCGCCATGTGCGCTGTTGGGTGCGCCGTTGCGCCGGTCCAGCTCACACCATTTTTCAGCGTCACCGCCGAAATCGTTGATCGCCTGTCGCATGGTCACGCCGCTGGCGTCAGTCTTGTCGAGCCATGCCGGATCGAACAGTCCGGCCATGGCTTTGCTGCCGATAAGCGTCGCCGGAAAGCGCACGCCTTCTTCATCGCCAAAGCCAACAATTTCGAGCGCGTATGGAAGGCGCTTGTGCTGTCGGTTCAGTTCTTTGACGCAGGCAATCGGTGACAGTATTCCAAATAAACCGTCATATCTTCCGGCGTTTCTCACGCTGTCCTGATGCGAGCCTGTCATCACCACTGGCGCGAACGGCACGCCCGCCTCGTAGCGGCCCACGATGTTGCCAAGCGGATCGAAACCAGCGGTCATGCCGGCGTCGCGCATGAGGCCGATCAGGTAAGCGCCTGCCTGCTTGTGCTCTTTCGACAAGTAGGTGCGTGTGAGCTGCGGTGCGTCTTCGGTAAACGCAGCGAGCACGTCGGCCTGTTTGAGGATATCGGTTCCGTATTTCATAAGTCCTGTGGGAGCGGTTTTACCGCGACAATTTTCCACTTGCGTTGACGTAGATATTCACGACGGCAGGTCGGGGTGAAACCCCTCCTACAGTTGATCCGGGTGTACCGCGCGCCAATGCCGCGCGATATCAATACGTCGCGTCACCCAAACGCGATCATGCTTCTCGATGTGATCCAGAAACTTCATCAGTCCGGCCATGCGGCCCGGTTTGCCAAGCAGACGACAGTGCATGCCGACACTCATCATCTTTGGCGCCTCCTCACCTTCGGCATAGAGCACGTCGAATGTGTCAATCAGATATTGCGCAAAATCCTGCCCGTTATTGAAACCCGCCGCGGACGAAAATTTCATGTCGTTCGTGTCCAGCGTGTAGGGCACGATGAGTTGACGCTCCACCGTGCTGTCCCGCATCAGCACCGGCAGATAAAACGGTAAATCATCGCCGTAGTAATCGCTGTCATATTCGTAGCCACCCTGCGCAATCACCAGGCGCTTGGTGTTCGGGCTGTCGCGCCCGGTGTACCAGCCGTACGGCCACTGGCCGCCTGTCATCTCCCTGATCATCTGTGTGCCAAGCGCCATGTATTGCTTTTCGCGCTCTTCGCCCATGTGCTGATAGTGAATCCAGCGCAGTCCGTGGCAGGCGATTTCATGACCCAATTCACAAAACGCTTTGGTCGCTTCTTCGTTGTGCTTGAGCGCCCACGCAACGCCGAATACCGTCAGCGGCAAATTGCGCTTCGCGAACTCACGCAGGATGCGCCAGACGCCAACGCGCGAGCCATATTCGTACATCGACTCCATCGACAGATGGCGCGCCTCAAACGCCTGTGCAAAAGCGATTTCGGACAGAAATGTTTCCGAGGCGGGATCACCGTGCAGCACACTATTTTCGCTTCCCTCTTCGTAGTTGAGCACGAAGTTGATGGCGATCTTTGCGCGGTTGGGCCACTTCGCGTGAGGCGGGTTGCGCCCGTAGCCGGTCATGTCACGCGGGTATTCTGGAGTCCAGGTCATATAAATTCTTTATTTGTCGCAGAAGTCTAACGACGAAGTCGCCGCCGTCACAGTGACTGGGCGTTATGAGGGCTATTTTCCATCTCTGCTCCGTGCATTCCACCACCCGTCGGTAAATCGGCTTTGCGCAAAGCTGACAAACGCCAGCACTTTGGCTGGCACGCGTTTGGGCGATGGAAACACGGCGTGCAACTCCTGATCCGGAAGGCGATAGTCCTTCAGCACCTCAACCACCTTCCCGGTGCGCAACGACTCCGATGCCACATAGCGCGGCAACGCTGCCACACCCAGACCTTCGCGGCAGGCCGATAACACCGCCGAAAGATTATTTGACCGGAGGCGTCCATTCACTGGCGTCGCCAGCCGCTCGCCGCGCGGGCTGGTGAAGTGCCACACATCGTCGCCCTGCACGCTGCTGTAGACAAGCGCGTTGTGCCTTGTGAGATCGTCCGGTCGCTTGACCGCTCCGGCGGACTTCAGATACGAGGGCGTTGCCACGACTGTCCACGGGTTGTTGCCCAGATAGCGCGCGCCGAGGCTTGAATCCGCTAGTTTCCCCATGCGCAGTGCCACGTCAATGCCCTGTGCGATCAAATCAACGTAGCGATCTTCAAACGAGAGATCAACGCGAATCTGCGGATGCAACGCCATGAATTCGAGGGTGAGCGGCACGATGGTTCGCCGCCCGAACGCGACCGACGTGCCGATGCGAAGTGTGCCCTGCGCCTCGCTCTGTGCCGCGCGCGTGGCAAGCTCTGCCGCCTCGGCGTCTTGCAGGAGTTGCTTGCAACGCTCGTAGAACAGCGCGCCCGGCTCGGAGAGGCTGACGCCGCGCGTATTGCGGTTCAGGAGTCGTACTTTCAAACGCGCTTCAAGCGCGGCGACCTGCTTGGTGACCGTGGGCTGGGTGGTCTGAAATTCCTGCGCCGCCTTGGAGAAGCTGCCCGTCTCCACGACCCGTACGAAAACCTGCATTGCGTCCAATCTGTCCATCGCAGAAGTGTAGTCACTTATTCCAACTGAGAATAGATGTTATGGGTCACAGCTATCTTCACTGAGGCGGCACGCTGCTCTAAATTTCGCTCATCAAATAAAACAAACTCAAGGAGAGCACACATGGCCAGAATGACCGCCGCGCGGGCAGCCGTTTACGTAATGGAAAAGGAAGGCGTTGAACAGGCCTTCGGCGTTCCCGGCGCAGCGATTAATCCGCTGTACTCAGCGATCCGCAAGCATGGCGGGATTGCTCATATTCTGGCGCGCCACGTTGAGGGTGCCTCCCACATGGCCGAGGGCTATACCCGGGCGGTTGCTGGCAACATTGGCGTTTGTATTGGTACCTCCGGTCCGGCGGGCACGGACATGATCACCGGCCTTTATTCGGCGTGGGGTGACTCGATTCCGATTCTGTGTATCACCGGTCAGGCACCGCGCGCACGCCTCTACAAGGAAGACTTTCAAGCGGTGGACATTGAGTCGATCTCTAAACCGGTCACCAAATGGTCGGTGACGGTGCGCGAGCCCGCGCAGGTACCGCGCGTGTTTCAGCAAGCGTTTCACATCATGCGCTCCGGTCGTCCGGGGCCGGTGCTCATTGATCTGCCGTTTGACGTGCAGATGGCCGAGATTGAGTTTGATGTGGATACTTATGCACCGTTGCCGGTCTACAAGCCTGCCGCGACGCGGCCTCAGATCGAGAAGGCCATCAACATGTTGCAGTCAGCTGAGCGCCCGTTGATTGTGGCAGGTGGCGGAATCATCAATGCGGATGCTTGCGATTTGCTTGTCGAATTTGCCGAGTTAGCGGGCGTGCCGGTCATTCCAACGCTCATGGGTTGGGGCTCGATTCCGGACAATCATCCGCTGATGGCGGGTATGTGTGGACTGCAAACCAGCCATCGCTACGGCAACGCGACGATGCTGGCGTCCGACTTCGTGCTCGGCATCGGCAATCGTTGGGCGAACCGACACACGGGCTCGATTGATGTTTACGCCAAAGATCGCAAGTTTGTTCACGTCGATATCGAGCCAACGCAGATCGGTCGTGTGTTTTCGCCCGATTTCGGTATCGCGTCCGACGCGAAACTGGCGCTAGAACAGTTTGTGGCCGTTGCGAAAGAAATGAAAGCGAGCGGCGAACTCAAAGACCGCAGCGCGTGGGTCAGTGAATGTCTTGAACGCAAGCGCACCATGCTTCGGAAGACGAATTTCGAAGCGGTCCCGATGAAGCCGCAGCGCGTGTATCAGTGCATGAACAACGCCTTTGGACAGGACGCCTGCTATGTGAGCACGATTGGTTTGTCGCAGATTGCTGGAGCGCAATTCCTGCATGTGTACAAGCCGCGGCACTGGATCAATTGCGGACAGGCGGGACCGCTGGGCTGGACAGTCCCCGCTGCACTGGGTGTGCGCGCTGCCGATCCCACGAGAAAGATCGTGGCGCTTTCGGGTGACTACGATTTCCAGTTCATGATTGAGGAGTTGGCCGTTGGCGCGCAGTTCAAACTGCCCTACATCCACATCGTGGTGAACAACTCGTATCTGGGACTGATTCGCCAGAGCCAGCGCGGGTTCGAGATGGACTACTGCGTCCAGCTTGCATTTGAAAACATCAACACGCCAGAGAGTGAAACGCTATCGAAGGCTTACGGCGTTGATCACGTAAAAGTAGTGGAGGGCTTGGGTTGCAAAGCGATACGCGTACACAAGCAGGAAGAGATCGCGCCAGCAATCAAGCAGGCTGAAGCATGGATGGCGCAGTATCGTGTCCCGGTCGTTATTGAGATCATGCTGGAGCGCGTCACCAACATTGCAATGGGAACCGAGATCAATAACGTGATTGAATTCGAAGAACTTGCCGCCAGTCGGGCCGATGCGCCAACAGCGGTTGCCACCATGCTCGATTAGGACTGACCATGCCGAAATTTGCCGCCAATCTCACTTTTTTATTCACCGAACTACCGTTCATGGAGCGATTCGAAGCCGCAGCCATTGCGGGCTTCAAGGCCGTTGAATACATGGCACCCTACCCGTACGCAGCGGCCGACATCAAGGCCGCGCTTCAAGCGAACGGACTGACGCAGGCGCTATTCAATCTGCCAGCAGGCGATTGGGACAACGGCGAGCGGGGGTTGGCTTGCCTGCCAGGGCGCGAGGCCGAGTTCAAGGCAGGGGTTACGAGTGCAATCAGCTACGCACATGTTCTGGAGTGCAAGAAAATCAACTGTCTGTCCGGAAAGCTGCCTGCGGGCGTGACGCGCGAAGAGGCGCAGGCAACGCTCATCAGCAACTTGACCTACGCCGCTGCGGAACTTAAAGAGGCAGGCATTCTCTGCGTGATGGAGCCGATCAATTCGTTTGACATCCCCGGCTATTTCGTCAATCGAACGATGGAGGCACTTGCGATTTTTGACCGGATCGACAGCGACAATCTGAAGGTTCAGTACGACATCTATCACGCTCAACGCATGGAAGGCGAACTGGGCAACACGCTGAAGAACCACCTGTCACGGATCGGCCACATCCAACTCGCCGATAATCCCGGACGAAACGAACCTGGCACGGGAGAGATTAATTATCCGTGGCTGTTCAAGCACATTGATGCGCTGGGCTATGACGGCTGGATCGGATGTGAATACAAGCCAAAGACGACGACTGTCGATGGTCTCGGCTGGATGTCAGCAGTCACCCAATAAGCAGCTAAAAAATCATGACGACATTAAATCTTGGGTTCATCGGTCTCGGCATTATGGGCACACCGATGGCCGCGCACTTGCGTGCGGCGGGTCATACGCTTTACGTGCATTCACGCTCCGCCGCGCCACAAACGCTGATCGATACCGGTGCAATCGCATGCGCGTCCAGCACCGAAGTGGCACAGAAAGCCGACATTATTTTCACGATGGTGCCGGACACGCCGGATGTTGAAAAAGTGCTGTTCGGAAAGGACGGCATCTCAGGCGGCCTGAGCAAGGGCAAGGTCGTGGTCGACATGAGCTCCATTGATCCGATGGCGACGAAGGAATTTGCGAAACAGATCAACGCGCTGGGTTGCGACTATCTGGATGCGCCGGTCTCAGGCGGCGAGGTCGGTGCCAAGGCAGCGACGCTCACCATCATGGTTGGTGGTCCGCAAGCAGCGTTTGATCGCGTGAAACCTTTGTTCGAACTGATGGGCAAGAACATCACATTGATTGGCGGCAACGGTGATGGTCAGACCTGCAAAGTCGCTAATCAGATCATCGTCGCGCTCAATATTGCAGCGGTGAGCGAAGCGCTCGTCTTCGCGTCGAAAGCCGGAGCTGATCCGGCGAAAGTACGTCAGGCACTAATGGGAGGCTTCGCCTCCAGCCGAATTCTGGAAGTACACGGCGAGCGCATGATCAAGCGCACGTTTAATCCCGGCTTCCGGATCGCGCTGCACCAAAAGGATTTAAATCTCGCGCTGCAGAGCGCGCGTACGCTGGGTGTTGCGTTGCCGCAAACAGCGGGCGCTGCTCAGCTCATGAATGCGTGCGCTGCATTGGGGCATGGACAAGCGGATCACTCCGCGCTGGTGCAGGCGCTGGAGGCGCTGGCGAACCACAAAGTCGCCTCGGCCTAGACTCGGCGGATAGTTGCACCGCACAAGTGCGAGGCAATCGCTTTAACTCGCGGCGCCCGGAAAATGCGTCTCCGTTGATTGACCCTCATTGACTTTTTGATATGGCATAGCGCTTGCTGGTTGCCTACACTGCGACAGCGTTCATCCTCACGGGTGAAATGGCCGCAATGTGAAAAAAGTCAACAACCGGGGAGTTAGTCATGTCGATTGAGAACGCCGTTCACCCAGTGGACGAAAAACTGCCACTGCCGCGTCTTGGCGCGCTGGGGCTGCAACATGTACTGGTGATGTACGCGGGGGCCGTCGCCGTGCCGCTCATTATTGGCCGGGCGCTGAAGCTAACGCCGGATCAGGTGGCGCTTTTGATTTCTGCTGACTTGTTCTGTTGCGGTGTCGTGACGCTGATTCAGGCGCTGGGCGCGACGCAGTGGTTTGGCATTCGCCTGCCGGTGATGATGGGCGTTACCTTCGCCTCCGTTGCGCCCATGATCGCGATTGCTAACGCGAACCCCGGCGTCGTCGGAGCGCAACTGATTTTCGGATCGATCATTGGGGCGGGCATCATCTCGATCCTGATCGTGCCGATTGTCAGTCGCATGCTGCGCTTTTTTCCGCCCGTGGTAACGGGAACCATCATCGCAGTGATCGGCATCAGCCTCATGCGTGTCGGCATTAACTGGATTTTCGGTAATCCGTTCGGCCCGACCGCGCCTTCGGTGGTGAATCCCGAGCACGCCAAGTGGCTGGCCGACGCGACCGCCGCCGCCACTGCGCCCGGTTCTGCAATCCCTGCAATCCCAAAGGGTATTGCGCTCGTTCCCAGCGTACCGAACCCGAAGTACGCAGAGTTGACCGGAGTGGGTATCGCTGCGCTTGTGTTGGTGTCAATTCTCGTGATTGCACGCTACGCAAAAGGTTTCATCGCGAATATTTCGGTGCTACTGGGAATCATCATTGGCGGCGTCGTGGCGACCGCGCTTGGCATCATGAATTTCGACAAAGTTGGCAAAGCTGCGTGGTTTGACTTTGTGATGCCGTTTTCATTCGGCATGCCGCAGTTTGATCCGGTGATGATTTTGACCATGACGCTCGTCATGATTGTCGTGATGATTGAATCGACCGGAATGTTTCTCGCGCTTGGAGAAATGACCGACAGGAAAGTGGATCAGCCCGCACTTGCTCGTGGTTTGCGAACCGATGGTTTGGGTACCTTGATTGGCGGCATTTTTAATACGTTTCCGTACACCAGCTTTTCGCAGAATGTCGGGCTCGTCGCCGTCACCGGCGTCAAGAGTCGCTATGTGTGCGTCGCCGGTGGCGTGATCATGATTGTGCTTGGGTTGTTGCCCAAGATGGCGGCGCTAGTGGAATCGCTGCCAACGGTTGTTCTCGGCGGTGCGGGGCTTGTGATGTTCGGCATGGTGGCTGCGACTGGGATTCGCATCCTTTCGAGCGTTGACTACAAAAACAACCGCTTCAACTCAATCATCGTGGCCGTTTCCATCGGTATCGGCATGATTCCGCTGATCGCGCCGAACTTCAAGCAATGGATGCCGCACGGCATCCACCCGCTCATTGAGTCTGGCATCTTGTTGACGTCGATTGCGGCGCTGGCATTGAACCTGTTTTTTAACGGCGCGAGTAGCGATGCAAGTGAGGCGATTAACGCGGCCAAACAAGCGGATGCGCACTAGTCCATCAAGACATTTATGCCTACTCTGAACGAAATCAATCACTTCTCCCCTGCCGACTTCTCATCTGCTTTCGGCGCGGTGTATGAGCATTCGCCGTGGATTGCTGAACGTGCGTTTGCGCTGAAACCAGCGGCCGGCTTCACATCGCGGGCGACTGTACTCGCCGCATTAGTCGCCACTGTGCAGTCTGCCAGCGAGACGGAAAAATTGGCGTTGCTGAACTCGCATCCGGAGCTAGCGGGCAAGGAGGCTGCCGCCGGTACCTTGACTAACGAATCCACTCGCGAGCAAGCGGCGGCGGGACTCTCGGCGATGACGGCGGCGGATGTCACGCAACTGCGCGAACTCAACGCAGCCTATCGGGCAAAGTTCGATTTTCCGTTCATCATCGTTGCCCGCAACAATACGCAGGGCGCGATCTTCGGCGCGATCAAGTCGCGCCTGCTCAATACGCGAGCGATGGAGTTCAACAACAATCTGATGCAGGTCGGTGAGATCGCCCGCCTGCGCTTGCTTGATCTGATCACGGAGTAGTGCGATGGGAAAACTCTCCACACACATTCTCGATACGGTGCACGGCGGGCCTGCGCCGAACGTGTTGATCGAGCTCTACTCGATGGATCCGGTGCCGAAATTGCTCGTTACCGCTCGCACCAACGCTGACGGCCGCACCGACGCGCCTTTGCTCAAGGATGCCGAGGTGAAGCGCGGTCGATACCGCCTGATTTTTCATGTCGGTGAACACTTCAAAAACAAGGGCATGACGCTGCCCGACCCGCTGTTTGTTGACGTCGTGCCGATTGACTTTGGCATCGCGGAAGACGGTGGCAACTATCACGTTCCGCTGGTTTGTTCGCCGTGGACGTATTCGACTTATCGGGGAAGCTAAGCCACCCACCGTTCGTCCTGAGCTTGTCGAAGGATTGACGCAAAACAGATTCATGGTTCGACAGGCTCACCACGAGCGGAGAGGTACAAAAGTAATATGGAATCCTACATCGGAGACTGGCTCAATCTGCTCTTGCGCTGGCTGCATGTGATCACTGGTATCGCGTGGATCGGCTCATCGTTTTATTTCGTCTTTCTAGACAGCTCGCTCGTGAAGCCAACGTCGCAGGAGTTACTCGACAAAGGCGTTGATGGCGAGCTGTGGGCAGTGCACGGCGGTGGTTTCTACAACCCGCAGAAATACATGGTCGCACCAAAGCAGTTGCCCGATCATCTGCACTGGTTTTACTGGGAGAGCTACTGGACGTGGATGAGTGGCTTCGCGCTGTTCGTTGTGCTTTATTTGTTTAATGCGCAGACTTTTTTGATCGATAAGAACGTTTTCGCGTGGGGTTCGTCGGCGGCCGCAATTGCAGCGTCCCTCGTGTATCTGGTGATGGGTTGGGTGGTTTATGACGCGATTTGTCGCGGGTTTGGACAGAAGAAAAATGGCGACGCAATTGTCGGCGCGCTGGTGTTTTTTTATGTGCTCATTGCGACTTATGTGGCCTGCCACTTGTTCGCGGGCCGGGCAGCGTTTTTGCTGACGGGCGCGAGCTTGGCCACGGCGATGAGCGCCAATGTGCTCATGGTCATCATTCCCGGTCAGCGAAAAACAGTCGCCGCGATGAAGGCGGGTGAAAAGCCCGATCCGATTCATCCCATCCGCGCCAAGCAGCGCAGCGTTCACAACACGTACTTCACGCTGCCCGTTCTGTTCGCCATGCTGTCGAACCACTACAGCATGACGTACAGCGCAGCCAATAACTGGCTCGTGCTGGTGCTCATCATGCTGGCCGGTGCGCTGATTCGGCAGTTCTTTGTTCTGCGTCACAAAGGTCCCCCGCAGTATGGCTGGTTTGCAGCGGGAGCCGCGATTTTGCTCGGTGTGATTGTGTGGCTGGCCCCTGCGCCACAACCGCCTGCACCGGCCATTTCGGTTGCGCCCAAACTGGCCGAAATTCAGCCCATCGTTGAGCAGCGCTGCGCAATGTGTCACAACGCTCAGGTCATCTCGAAAAACATCCAGCTTCACACGCCGGAACTGATCGTGAAAAACGCGCAGGCGATGTATCAGCAAGCCGTCGTAACCCGCATCATGCCCATGAGCAATACCACGCAAATTACCGAGGAAGAGCGCGCGAAAATTGGCGCGTGGGTCAAGGCTGGCGCGAAGGCTGACTAGCGTTTTGGCGGCTACCGTCTTACGGCAGGTGCCTCAATCGGCAGGCCCTGCGCACGCCATGCCAGATAAAGCTCAAGATCGGCGAGGATCGGATCGCTGGCCTCCGGCACTTTCGTTTCCATGCCGAAAAAGCAGGCGCGCAGCCGTCGATTGAGCGACCCGAGCGTTTGCCATTCCACCCGATAAGCCGGATAGCCAACCCCGTGGCCCTGACTGATGGCCTGATTGCGTACACGCTTGCCGTACAAATAGTCGTGACAGCTGCGACAGTTGAAATCCAGTTTGCCCTGCACGCGCGTGAACTCGCTTTGCGCGCGCTGCCAGGCTGCGCTTTGGGTAACGTCCGGAGCGACGGCATGTGACATCCCGCGTGATGCGAACGCGAGGAAGGCGGCCAGCCCGAGCAGCGGCTGACTCTCGGTTGCGTAAGCGGGTTGCTTCACGCGTTCCGACTGGCAACGATTGATCTGATGCTCAAGTGTCACCACGCTTCCGTCGCTCGCTAGTTTCGGCAAGCGTGCCGCAAGCCCCTCAGGTTTTGTGTGACAGCCTGAACAATCGCGCGAGAAAATTTCGCGACCCTGATCGACCCAGAGCATGCCAGGATTCAGATCATCATCTTTTTGTTGCGCTCGTAGCGCGGGACTGGTGAAGCCGCTTCCGGAGCGTATCGCCTCTTTGGCAATCAGCGGTGTGGGCGGGGATTGAGCGAATGAGGGCGGATTGAACAGTGCAACGCAAATAGCGAGTGCTAAACCGCAACGCATTGAAAAACTACGCGGCAACAACGCGCACGCTCGCGCTGATCGAGCCCACGTTGCCCTTCATGTCGCGCCAGCGGGCGTTGAATTTTCCGCTTTGTTTAACCGCGACCACGAACGTGAGAAACGGGTTCGCCGTGAGCGCGTTCATGGTGAGCGCGTTAAACACGGGCTGACCCTCGAAATCAAGCGACAACGATTCCAGCAAATTGACTTCCAGAATATTGCCGTCGACATCGCGGCGAAAGCCGGTTTCCATCGGGTGCTGAATCAACAGGCGCACCTGAAATTCTTCGCCCGTCCGCACCAGCGGCGGCACGAGCAGGCGGGCGTTGCGACCAGGGATGGGTTCACTCATTTTGGCTACGTTCCATCAAAACACGCGCTTCCGGTCAAGAGCACTTCAATGGCGTGCTGCCACAGCGTGCCGTCCGAGAGCTGCGCCACGCCGATCACAGCCTGCGTTGCACCCAGCCGAATCGCGGTGGTCAGGCGTGGCTGCGCCAGAACCGAGCCCAGTTCGAGCTCCAGCGCCACCGGGCGTGGATTCTGTGGCGCGATGATGCCGAGCCTTGCCACGGTGCGTCCGGCGAGCTTGGCGGGGTCAACGAAGAGCACAACGGGCACTGATGTTCCGGTCTCGGCGAGCGTCGGGATGTCGAGCGACAGACCGCCGCGTTCGACCTTTGCAGCGCGAAGCCGCTCGTCCAGCGGCTTTTGCGGCGTCGGCTGGGCAAAAGCGTCGACGGCTGGCAGCCACCACGGCAATACGGCGAGCGCCTTCATCGCGACGCGTCGCTGCTCGAATCGGTCAGGGTGAATTTGCGTAGAAATGGCTGTGTTCCGCCAAAGTTTGACGCTTGACTATACGCCCGGCGACCTGCGAATCACCGCCAAACGCCCGAAAATCCTCGTCGCACCCACACAGATCGCCCATATAACTTTCTCGTGAAAAAACCACTGAACGTGGGCTAAGCGCGAAAAACTAGTGAAGTCGACTAACGTCATTAGTTACGCCTAGCCCCCATGCGGGCTTGCTTTCAGAAAAAAGCTGTTAGCTAAATACCACGGTCTTGCTTCCGTTCAACAGCACGCGATGCTCGGCATGCCATTTCACAGCGCGGGCCAGTGCCGTGCATTCAAGGTCGCTTCCGACCACCGTCAACGACTCGGCACTCATCGAGTGATTCACGCGGGCGACGTCCTGCTCAATGATCGGGCCTTCGTCGAGTTCGGTGGTGACGTAATGCGCTGTCGCACCGATCAGTTTGACGCCGCGATCATGCGCCTGAAAGTACGGGCGCGCGCCCTTGAAGCTGGGCAAAAAAGAGTGATGAATATTGATCGCGCGACCGTTCAGGAATTCGCACAGCGACGGCGACAACACTTGCATGTAGCGCGCCAGCACAACGAGATCAATGTTCTGTTCGGCGACGATGTCGCGCACTTTGGCCTCCTGCGTGGGCTTGGTCGCTGCCGTCACTGGCAGGTGCACAAACGGGATGTTGTAACTCGCCGCGAGCTGGTAGTGATCCATGTGATTGCTCACGATGGTGGCGATGTCAATCGGCAGATGCCCGCTCTTGTGACGGAACAGCAGATCGTTCAAGCAGTGGCCCTGTTTTGACACCATGATCAGCGCGCGCACCTGCGTCGCCATCGCATAGAAATTGGCCTACATCGCAAGATCGTTAGCCACTGTCGAAAAGCGATCGGTTAGCGTTGCGGCAGTGAGCGCCGCATCGTTCACCTCAAACTGCACGCGCATAAAAAAGCGTCCCGTGCCGACATCGTCAAACTGCGCCGCTTCAAGAATGTTTGCGCCTTGCTCCACCAGAAAGCCGGATACACGGTGCACGATACCGGGACGGTCGGGACACGAAAGGGAGGGTAGTGCAACATTCTTTCTGTAAATTATTTTTAATGGGAAGGCGAGCGAAGCGAGCCACTCCCCGGAATTGCGGCACGCAATTTCATTGGCGCAGCAGCCTCCCGAAGCAACGCCCGATACAGAAAGAATTCAGCCAT
>JANXUB010000056.1 GCA_025352105.1 Burkholderiales bacterium
GCTTATCCGACGTTTTTGTCGGCATTGCGTATGGCGGGCTTCGCGGCGGTCGAGGGTTCAGGCGGCATCGTACGAGTGGTGCCTGAAGTGGACGCCAAGGCGCTGCCAACGGCGGTGGCGGGCGCGGGCAGCGCCAACGGCAGTTACGGCGGCGCGGTGACGACCAAAGTGATCCCGCTTGTCCATCAGAGCGCAGGCCAGATCATCAACGCGCTGCGGCCGCTAGTGGCTGCGGCGAATGCCCTCACTGTCTATCCGCCCGGTAACGCGATCATCATCACCGACTACGGCGACAACATTCGTAAAGTCGAGGCGGTCATCGCGCGTCTGGATACGCCTAACGTTGCTGCGCCGGAGTTGATTTCGCTGACCAACGCGAACGCGATGGACGTTGTGGCGACGCTTGGCAAGGTGTTTGCAGATGCAGGTGGCGCAACGGCTGAGAGCCGTGATCGGTTGTTCATGACGGCTGATTCGCGCAGCAATTCAATCATTTTGCGTAGCGATGACGTGGGTCGCGTCACGCGGGCTCGCGCGTTGATTCTGGAGCTGGATCGTCCGGCGGGTGCTCCCGGAAATATCCGCATCGTTTATTTGAAGCATGCTGACGCTGCGCAGGTCGCGCAGACGCTTCGCCGCGTGCTCGGTGCGGACGGTGGAAGCACGGGTTCGAGCAGTTCTGCGGGGTCGGCGCTGTCGTCACTGCTGCCTACCTCCAGCCCGCAGGCCGGGGCTTCCTCGCCGCTCGCTGCTGCAACCGCTGCGTTGACGGGCAGCGGCAACGGCGGCAATACCAACAACGCAGGCAGCCTGCCCGCTTTGGCCGGAAATTCCACTACGGCGTTTACAGCGGCGGGTGCAACTGTGTACGCCGATTCCACAATAAACGCGCTGGTCATTTCGGCACCGACCTCGATTTACAACAATTTGCGTGCGGTGATTGAGCAGCTCGATGTGCGCCGCGCGCAGGTGTTCATCGAGGCGCTGATTGCTGAGGTGCAGGCTGATCGCGCTGCCGAATTCGGCATTCAGTGGCAAGCGCTGGACGGTCTCAACAAGACCGGAACTCAGGTTTTTGGAGGCACGAATTTTGGTAGCAGCGGTACGAATATTCTGGGGATTGCCGCCGACGCTACGACGGTGGGTCAAGGCCTGAATCTCGGATTGATTCGTGGGGCATTGACCTACAAAGGCGCCACCATTCTGAATCTTGGCCTGCTTGCGAGAGCCATGCAAAACGACACCTCGACCAACATATTGTCGATGCCCACGCTGCTTACGCTAGACAACGAAGAGGCTCGCTTTTCAGGGGGGCAGAACGTCCCCTTTTTGACGGGACAGTACGCCACCACAGGAACCAGCACGACGCCGACGCCGTTTCAGACGATTGAGCGGCGGGACGTTGGATTGACGCTGAAAGTGAAACCGTTGATTACCGAGGGCGGGACGATCCGCCTCCAGCTTTATCAGGAGGTGTCGAGCGTCGTGCAATCTGCGGCAGTGGCCGCCGGTTTGGCTAGTCTCAACAAACGCGTCCTGGAAACATCGGTATTGGCCGACGATGGGCAGATCATCGTTTTGGGCGGCTTGCTGCAAGAAGGTTTCACCAACGATCAGGAAAAGATTCCGGTACTGGGTGATGCGCCCCTGCTGGGAAACCTGTTCCGTTATGACACTCGCAAACGCACCAAAACTAATCTCATGATTTTCTTGCGCCCGACCGTGGTCAGAAGCCCCGCTCAAGCGATCGCGCTTTCCAACGAACGCTATCGTGCGCTCGGTATTGAGCAACAGGCAGTTAACCCCGAGTCGCGTCCGATGCTGCCGGATATGACGAACCCGTCGCTTCCATTGGGCGCGCCTGTTCCGTCTGGCACGCCGCGTCCCTAGTCGCTCCGCGTTCACGCTAGCTGCCTCGACTATGGCTCTGACCGATCAACTGTCGTACGAACTCGCACAAGAGTTCGGCATCGTTGCGCTCGCCGAAGAGGGGGGCGCAATTGCAGTGGCGACCGCACCACATATGACGGTTGCAACGCTGTCTGCTGCGCGACAACGCTTGGGCAAACCGCTGCGCACGCGCGCCGTCGATGCTGAGCAGTTTCGCGGGCTGCTGACTACTGCGTATTCGTCGGTCGGCTCCAGCGCAAAGCCGACGGTATCCTCAAAATCCGTTGATGCGATTGCGCCGGAATCGCAGCACGCTGATTTGCTGTCGTCCGTTACCGATGACGAGACTGCGCCCGCTGTACGGATCGTCAACGAACTGCTGCGGGAGGCGCTGGCACGTGGCGCGTCGGACATTCACCTGGACGCAACCGAGCAGGGCGGACGCGTGCGTTGCCGTATCGACGGTATTCTTGGTGATGTCCGCGATACTGACGCCGCTACGCATGCGGCAATGATCGCGCGCTGCAAAGTTTTGGCAACACTGGACATCGCAGAGCGCCGAATGCCGCAGGATGGCCGAATTCAGGTCGTCGTGGCGGGACACAAGGTGGACGTGCGCATTGCAACGTTGCCAACGCAGCACGGTGAACGCGCGGTGCTGCGTCTCCTCGACACCAGCGCCGCACGGCTTGATTTGGCAGCACTTGGTCTAAGTGATGCAACGCTAACTGCGCTGCGCAACGCGGTGCGGATGCCCCATGGTCTGGTGCTCGTTACCGGACCGACTGGCTCGGGCAAGACGACCACGCTTTATGCGGCAGTAAGTGAGTTGGATCGCGAGCGTCTGAACGTCGTGAGCGTGGAAGACCCGGTCGAATACGCGCTGGATCGTGTGGCGCAAACTCAGGTCAATCCGCGCATCGAACTCACTTTCGCGCGAGCTCTGCGCTCCATTCTTCGCCATGATCCGGATGTCATCATTGTCGGTGAAATCCGTGACCGTGAAACCGCCGAGATTGCAATCCAGGCGAGCTTGACGGGCCATCTGGTGCTGGCCTCGCTGCATACCAATACAGCGGGGGCCGCCATCACGCGGCTGGTCGATATGGGCGTAGAGCCGTTTCTGTTGGCGTCATCCCTGCGCGGCGTGTTGGCGCAACGCTTGGTGCGTCGATTGTGCATGCAGTGTCGCGTGTCTCACCCGACGACGAGGGCAGAGGCGGCGCTGCTCGCTGCCCACGGAATTTCCGGCATCGCGCAGCTCTACGAAGCAACGGGTTGCGATCAATGCAACCACACGGGTTATCGCGGGCGCATGGGGCTTTATCGCTGGCTGCCCGTTACAGCTGACATTGCACAGGCGATTCACGCGCGGGTGCCTGACACAACGCTTGAAGCAACAGCTGCCGCCGCAGGTTGGCCAGCATTGGCGACGGACGCAACACGCCATTTGCAAAGTGGCGCAACGTCTGCGAGTGAACTGCTGCGTGTGGTGGCGCTGTGAACCACCGCATGTTTCACGCTACCTGATCCTTCATGCGTTTCGCATTTGAAGCTGTCGGTGAATCCGGCGTTCGCGAGCAGGGCGAAATCGCGGCGGTTGACGAGCGCAGTGCCCTGAAGGCGTTGGCGGCGCGTGGTCTGACCGTTGTCGCGCTATCGCAGGTCGCTGCCGCAACGCCTTCACGTCGCGCCTCTCGCATCAATGCAGGAGATCGCGCGCTCGCCGTGCGGCAACTCTCTGGGCTCATTGACGGTGGCGTTACGTTGCCGAACGCGCTAGCGTCGGTCGCAGCGAACACCAGCGTCCCAAGCGTCGCCCTAGAGCTCAACGCGGTTCACGCTGCGCTCACCTCCGGCGAGCCCATTGCAACGGCATTTGACCGCGCGCCCAAGCTGTTGCCGAACGTCGAGAGACAGGTGGTCGTCGCCGGTGCCGAAGCGGGGGATCTGGCTCGCGTTTTATCCCGTCTTGCGGATTACTTCGAGGACCGTGATGCGCTGCGTGGAAAGCTCATTGGTGCTCTGGTTTATCCGGCGCTTGTGGGCATCGTTGCGCTTGGCGTGATCGTTGCATTGCTGGTGTTTGTAATGCCACAAATCGTTGCCGCGTTTGCACAGACCAAACAGGCGCTACCGTGGCTGACGCGCACGCTTCTCGGGCTCGCCGCGTTCATGCGCAGCTACGGACTTTGGCTTACGCTGCTGCTCGCTGCGCTGATCGTGTTTTTCTTGTGGTCGCTGAGAGGGCCGCTGCGTGATCGTGGTTTGGCGACATTGCAAAGATTGCCGCTCTTAGGCCCGCTTGCCCAAAGTGCAGACGAGGTTCGCGTCCTCACAACGCTCGCAATGCTTGCCGAAAGTGCTGTCCCGCTGCCACGGGCAATCAGCGCCGCTGCGAGAACGGCACGCTTTCCCGGCAATGCACGCAAACTGGAGGGAGCGCGGCTCGGCCTTGAGCGCGGTCAGGGTGTGGCCGCTTCGTTTGCGGACAACGATGCGCTCGATGGTATGTCGCTTGAACTTCTGCGTCAGGGCGAAGCGGTGGGCGGTATTGCGCCAGCATTTGGCAAGGCGGCGCATCTGAAGCGTCAGGCGCTGGAACGTCGCTTGCAGTGGTTCGCAGCACTGGTCGAACCTGTGATGATCTTGGTGCTTGGCGGTGTGGTACTGGTGCTGGTGCTTGCCGTCATGCTGCCGATTGTTACGTTGAATTCAGCGGTACGGTAGGCCTACTTTAGTTACTCGTCACGATAAAAACGATAGAACAGCTTCTCGTTTTTAAATGGGTGCGCATCGAGTACGTGGTGAGCGAGCGACAAGTCGACCAACTGCTGGCCCATGCTGAGCGCTTCGTTGAGTGTGCGGCCCTGAGCCTGCATCCATTCGACCGCCTCGGAGCCGACGAAGCAGCGTGGATACGTGGCACCACGGTAGCTGCGGTCAAGCACCGAGAATCCGGCATCGCTACGGCATAGGGCATAGAAGGATTCGACGTTCCAGCGCGCCGGAATTTGCGCAACCCGGAAGAAATTTTCTTCATCACTAAACGGTTGCTCGCGGGCGACGTGATAGATCAGCCCCGCCGCCTGCAACGCTTGACCGATAGCGACGGCGTTTTCTCGCGTCACCGACAGCGCGCGCTCCAGCCAGGTTACAGCCTCGTTCGCGACAAAACACTCGGGATAAATGCGCAGCCGATAACGGCGGTCGGCAATATTGACACCACCGGAGCGCTGCATACGAAACGCGAGCGCTTTGAGGTCAATGCCATCGGCCTCGGCAGACGCAACCAGGCGGGCTTGTACATGGCTGCTGCTGTCCTGCGTGGCGTGCATGGCGACGCGCAGATAGGGTTTCACGCGGCGGGTTGCGGCTTCAACGCGCTCAGCATCGCCAAGCAGCGCCGCCAGCAGGGGCTCGCCTGTTGCAGCCCAGCGCCACGCATTGACTTGTCCGACGAGGACGTCGGCACCGGACTGCTCCGCCCACTCGGCAGCGGCGGCGTGAATATGATGGGTCGCCGACGCGATTAAACCGATCCGCGCGCTTGCGTCCCGCAGCTTTACCGTGGCGCAGGCGTTGGCGACACGCAGGCCCGCCGCGGCAACAGCCGACAGGTCAAGCATCACGACCAATTCCTCTGCGTTCGTTGGTTTATCCAGTTTCCGCTTTAAATCAGCCGCGTCGCTGAACGCATCCAGCGTGGATTCAAAGGCGTCGCTTGCGGCCCGCATCAAAGCCAACGTGGTGGGATCGTTTGACAGCAACAGTATTCGTACCAACTCGCGCTCCCGTGGGCTTTTTTTGGCGTTTGCAGCCCGGAGTCAATAAGTCGTCGATCCAGCCTGCAACTTACAGCGTACAGCAATGCTCGCGTCGACCCGTCTGCAAATACAATTTCAGTCAATTATTTTCGGGTTCAACTTCATGTTGTTGCGCAGCGCAGTCGACGCCGACCTCCCCGCCATTCAGGCGATCTACGCCCATTGGGTCACCACCGGAACCGGCAGTTTCGAACTGGAGCCGCCTACCCTTGACGAGATGACCCGGCGGCGCGCTGATGTTGTTTCGAAGGCCTTGCCTTATCTGGTGGCGCTGGCCGATGGCAAGATCGTCGGTTACGCCTACGCGAACTGGTTTCGACCTAGGCCCGCCTATCGTTTCAGTGTCGAGAATTCCGTGTACGTACATCCCGAACAGCGACGCGGTGGCGTCGCGCGGCTCCTGATGGTCGAGCTGATGGCGCGCTGCGAAATGGCGGGCGCACGCCAGATGATCGCCGTGATCGGCGACTCCGCAAACCTTGGATCGGTAGGCCTTCATGCCGCACTCGGCTTCCGCCACATCGGCACGCTGCAATCAACGGGCTGGAAATTTGATCGCTGGCTCGATACCGTGCTCATGCAACGACCGCTTGGGGCAGGGGACGCGTTGCCGGCATCGGCGACTGCGGCAGCGTGAGGCCATCCAGTCGACTGAATTCAGTCTCGTAGTTTTATACAGCTTGTTTAGTCCAAGTCTTATGACCTTTGGGTTGTACCAGAAATATAACGAAAGTCGACTTATCAAAAAATTAAGCGCTAACCCCAGTGGATGATGAATTTTTTGAAAAAGCTACGCGTACTTCTTAAGTTCATGCCCATGTCTGCTTTTTTAGGTGAATTGCGTCTTTGTTCGCAATAGAACACTACTTTGGCGCACTTTTGACATTGACGACCATGACAACGACATAAATGCGCGGCATAATCAAGGTGATCGTCCACGGACGACTAGGATGCTTCAGTTACACAACCGTTACTAGTGACGACAAAACGCATTGAAGTGCTTCCCGTAACGCGTGTTGTTCGCTATATTCAGTTAACTTAGAGGGTATGACCAATGAAAGACAGTCCAATGAAGCAGGATTTTGGCAATCGAAGTATCGGTGGTTGGCAAACCGCGCTCAGTGCGCTGACTCTATTGGCGCTTAGTGCCTCGGTTCAGGCCACGCAGACGGTAACCCCCACCAAAGCTGACGGCACGACTGCGCTTAGCGGTACCGTCGCGGTGCCAGCCGGGTCCACATTCACCTTTCTCGGTATGTACACCGACGACTCCGCCGGGCCGGAGAGCGGACTTGGTCTCAAGGTCAAGTACAACCCTGCACACTTGACCAACGTCGTTGTATCTGAGGAATACACGAAATGTCGCATTGCGGCAGCGCAAGTTCAGCCCCTCACGGCCAGCACGGCGCAAGCTGTCATGGGCTGGGTCGACACCTCTGTTCGCAGCGCCGGTGCGGTCGGCTGGCCTGATTTGGCAGATTCCGTGGCGGGCGGCGCCACCATTTCTTGCTTAAATCCCGGCAGCATCAATTCAGATACGGCGGCGGGTACTGCCGCGGCACCCGGGCAGAAGCTTTTTAAGGTGACCGCGACGATGGCGGCGGGTTGCACCAGTGCAGCGGCTTGTACTTCGACGGTGCTTTTTGATAGCGAAGGCAATTTTTCGTACGCACCAGCCACTGGGGCTGGGTTCACCAATAAATCCTTCACGATTGTCGGAGCGGCTGCGCCGGCGTGTAATCTTGACGCCGACGGCAACGGTGGCGCGCTTGATGGTTTCTCTGACGGTATCGCGATATTGCGCTACCTGCTGGGCATCGGAAATGCGACATTCGCGACTGGTATTACTTTGAATTCGCCGCGCAACACTCCAGCCTTGGTTAAGGCATATCTTGACACTCAAAATTTGGCTGTAGTGAGCCCGACTACAGCCGATGGGTTCGTCGACGGAATTATCATTTTGCGCCTAATGCTCGGCATAGGTAACGCTACCCTGCTAAACGGAGTAACGCTTCCGCCCGGTGCGCCGACGACTGCGGCCGCCGTCCGCGCGCAAGTCAATGCCCGTTGTGGCGCCAGTTTCTGATAAGAAGGTATGAACATGATTTCACTTAGATCGTTAGGTAGTCAGATTAATGCGTTGAAAGCCCTTGCCATCGCGGCAATGGCGCTTTCTGTATTTGGTTTCGGCGGTGCGCAAGCGCAAACCGTCACTGGTACTGCAACGCCAGCTTCAACCACCCCATCGCAACCAGTGACGGTTTCGCTGGCCTACTCTGGCTTTACCGTCCAAAACATCGGCTATCAGTTCCGCGTTTACTTCGACAGTACGCAACTCACTTTTGTAAGCGCAACAAACGGCGCTGCGCCAGTGGGCGCATACCAAGGTGATAGCGGCGCGCTTGCAGACGGCGCCAACGGTGACGGCGTGGCTGCCACTAACTCGTATGTAGAACTCGTCTGGGCGGACTTCGGTAATAGTGCTTGGCCAACGGCGGCGGCCGGGACGCTGGGAACAGTGTCGTTTACTACCACCGCTGCTTTTGCGGGCACTTCCGTAAGTCTGCGCGAGTCGGCTAGTGGGGCTCGCGTTCGTGGCGTGCCAGGTACTGCGGTTCCTATCGGGTTTACCGCACCACCAGCGCCAACGGTCTCCGTTGCTGCAAGCCTTGCTGCATTGAACGATTCAGCCGGTAACGTTTCGACGCTTACGTTTACCGCTAGCGCTGCTGCTCCTGCCGGTGGTTTCTCGGTAGCGATCACGCCGCCTGCTGCTAGCGGTCGGTATACAACGAGTTGTGCCTCACCGATTACCATTGCTGCCGGTCAAACTCAGGCGACTTGCTCTGTCACTGCAACACCTAATACGGTTCCAGGCGACGGTTCAGTGACTGCGACGACAACGGTTCTTGCGGGCACGGGCTACGCGGTAGGATCGCCGCCGAGCGCGTCGGTATCGATCAACGACGACGACGTTGCGCCGTCGGTCAGTGTCGCTGCAACGCCTCCAACACTTAGCAACGGCACGGGTGGCTCGTCGACGTACACCTTCACTGCGAGCGCTGTGGCACCGGTTGGTGGTCTATCGGTAACGTTCACGCCGCCTGCCGCAAGCGCGCTCTACACCACGACATGTGTTTCGCCCATTGTGATCGCCGCTACAACGACGACCAGAACGTGTACGGTCACTGCTGTAACACCAGCCACGACCAACGCTACGGCGACCGCGACTGTGACCATCACAGGCGGAAGTGCCGCGACTTACAGCATCGGTACGCCAAGTGCGGCATCGGTGGTTGTGACCTCAGCGGTGCCTACCGTTACGGTATCGGCGTCACCGACTTCTTTGGCTAATGCAGCGGGTAACGTGTCAACGGTTACCTTTACGGCAAGCAGCGCCGCGCCTGCCGGTGGCTTGTCGGTACCGTTCACGCCACCAGCAACGAGCGCTTTCTACACCACGACTTGCGTTTCGCCTATCGTGATTGCCGCCGGGACTCTAACTGCAACCTGCACGATCACCGCAGCGCCAACGAAGCCGACGACGGGAGGTTCAGCGGTGGCCACTGCAACGTTGCTTGCCGGACCCGGGTTCATCATCGGTACGCAGGGTAGCGCGAGTGTGCAGGTCGGGTTCGTTCCACCAGAGCCGCTCGTCGCTGTGCCTACGATGAGCGCGGTTTCGCTCGGACTGATGTCACTCCTGATCTTCGGCTTCGTCGCCTTCGGTCAGCGTCGTCGGGCCAACAAGTGAGTCTTTGACGCATTGCCGTAATGGCTAAAAAAACCCGCTTCGGCGGGTTTTTTTATGTCTGGGCTATCGTGACGATGGCCGAACCCATGCAGATGCGCGAGCGTGTGTCGGCCACGTCGATTGCCTCCGCGCAGCAACGGAATAATTAGGCTGCAATGTGGCCGGCGCTTGGCTACACTGTGGTGATGAACACGCTTTGCTGGCTAAATGCCTCCGATCTTCGCAAGCAGTACGCGATGGGTGGCGTGCAGCCCACTGCTGCGATTGCGGGCGTACTGGAGCGTGCGGCTGAGTGTGAGCCGAAGCTCAATGCGCTCTACCTCCTTAAAGCGAAAGAAGCCGAGCAAGCGGCAGCCATGAGCGACGCGCGATGGGCGACCGGCAAGTCGCTGTCGCCGCTCGATGGCGTGCCGATTACGCTTAAGGAAAACCTCTACACCACGGGCGATCCAGCGCCGATTGGCACGGCGGCCAACTCGTTAACGCCGAAAGAAGTCAATTCGCCGATTTCAGATCGCGTTCGTGAAGCCGGCTTGGTGCTCATTGGAAAAACGACAATGCCGGATTTCGGCATGCTTTCTTCTGGGCAATCGAGCTTTCACGGCGTCACGCGCAACCCCTGGCAACTTAACCGCAACCCTGGTGGTTCGAGCTCGGGTGCTGGTGCGGCCTGCGCTGCGGGCTACGGGCCGCTGCACATTGGCACCGACATCGGCGGGTCGATACGCATTCCCGCGAGTTTTTGCGGTATTTACGGGCTAAAGCCCTCGCTCGGGCGCGTGTCGATCAATCCACCCTACATGGGCCGTGTTGCTGGCCCGATGACACGCACGGTGCTGGACGCCGCGCTGTTGATGAATGTGATTTCGAGGCCTGATCCGGATCACCGTGATTTCATGAACCTGCCGCCCCACACGGTGGACTACGCCGCCGAGCTAGAGCGCTTTTCGCTTAAAGGCAAGCGCATCGCGGTGATCACCGACATGCGTGTGGGTCTCGAAGTGCAAAGCGATGTTGCCGCGGCAACCTGGGAGTGCGGACAGCTTTTGGAGCAGCACGGGGCGAGCGTTGTGCCGATTCAACCGTTCATCACGCGCGCGATGCTCGACGGTATTTGCGGTTTTTTTGAGGCGCGCAGTCACGCTGATATTTCGCGCATGCCGCACGAGGTGCGCGAGAAGATTCTGCCGTTTATCGTGCATTGGGCGCTGCATCGCGCCAAGGGTTTTTCGGGTGACACCGTGATGGGGTTTTTCGAGCAGGCCATGCTCATGCGCGAGGCAACAGTTGCTGCTACACACGACTACGATTATGTAATTTCGCCGGTGTGCCCGATCCCCGCCTTCAAAGCCGAGTATTGCAGCCCAGATAACGATCCCGAGCGTGCCCTGGCACACATCGCTTTCACGGTGCCGTACAACATGAGCGAACAGCCCGCTGCGTCGATCAACTGGACGTACTCAACCGACACCCGCTCAGCCGGGTTGCCGATTGGCGTACAGGTCGCGGGTCGCCGTTTCGATGATCTTGGCGTGCTGCAAATGTCGCGCGTGATTGAGCAGATCAGACCGAAGCAGCGACCGTGGCCGATCCGAATTTAGGCGCGCCCTCCGGTGGTTCGTTTACCTTTACCGTTATCAACAATCCCCAACATTTTCGAGGGCCAGCCAGTGAAATATGTAAAGCCATTTTCGGTACTTGTCACAGCGCTTTTGCTCGTGCTGCCTGCTTCCTCAGCCTTCGCGC
>JANXUB010000066.1 GCA_025352105.1 Burkholderiales bacterium
GACGGTAGAACCCACGGCCTTACGTCGGCGAACGTGGTTGTGTTGCGCACCATGATGTCGAAGTTGTAGACCAGTCGGCTGGTGGTGGGATCCACGCCGTCGCCGGCCACCTGCTCAACGCCTTCATTGTCCGTCCAGCCCAGGTTGATAACCAGTGGCACACCCCCTTTTGCATACACGTCAAACTGACTCTCACTCGCACTGTTGTTAGGTGGGTTGGTCGCCAGCTCCACCACTGCCGCGCCTCGGCTCGTGGCGAGCGTAGCGCCGCTCAACGTCGTCACCAAGATTGATTTTTTAATCGCGAGCGCAGCCGCCTCAACGTTCAACAATCCATAGCCAAACTTGTGATCGGGCCCAGGCTGCCCCAGGTCTTCCGCCGTTCCCATCATCAGGGTTTTAAGCGTCGAGGCCTTCATGAACTGGCCCTTTACCGATCGGTAGTATTGCTGCAGGAGCAAACCACCGGCGGCGGCGGCCGGTGAGGAGTAGGAGGTACCGCTGCTGGTGAGCGCGTCGTTGCCGCTGTAAGCGGTGTCCGACGCTGACTGGGCGGAATCGATGCCGGTGCCTTTAGCGACAATTTCTGGCTTTACCCGACCATCGTCGGTTGGCCCCCAGTTGCTGTAACTGGACATCGTTTTGTCGCCATTGATCGCGCCCACCGTCATGGTGTTTTTGGAGGTGGCCGGGCCGGTCATGATGTCGTAGCCCGCTTTTCCGGTATTCCCGTTGGTCGTCTGCTCGTTCCCTGCGGCAATAAAGGGTAAATAGTTGGGGGCTGCTTTGAGCAGCACATCCCAGTCCTTGGCTTCGGTGTCGTAGGCGCCGTACTTCCACTGATTAGCTGGTGTAGCGTCTTTATTGGAGTCGCCGTACGAATGGTTGGACACCAAGCCACCACCTGACGCGAAACCGGTCATCTCGGTCAAATCGTTGGCCGCGTCGTAGTTGATCGAGGTGCCATCGAACGCAATACCACGGGCGCTAGGGTGCGTGGCAACATTGCGACCGATCATGGTGCCGGTGACGTGACTGGCGTGATCGCCATCCTCGCCTACCGCGAACGCTGATTGGCCCGCCGCAACCGTCACTTTTCCGGTGAGCAGCTCATGTGTCACGCGGGGAATACCTGGCTCCCAAACGCCTGCCACCATACCGGTACCGGTGATGTTGACGCCAACGGAGCCTCCGCTGTACAACGAGTCAGCCTTGATGAGCTGACCTGAGGCGAGATTTTTCGAGCCGTTGAAGCCCGAGATGGCGCCGTCGCGGGCGACCTGAAACTGCGGATTTCCCGCAGCATCAATGCGGACAATGGTGTGCTTGCGACCGTCGATCACCTGTGTGCGTTGCACCGTGGGGTTGTCAACGAGGTATTTCCGCACCTGCGCTTCTGTGATCTCGAAGCGTGCCTGAAATTCAGCAGCGAGCTGTTCCAGCGCGGAGGTGTCCATCACTGACTGAAGCGCCTTGCGCTCCTGCGCATTCTGCGCGTTGACCGCAAAGGCTGCGGCTATTGCCGCTCCCAAAGCAGCTTTGACCCATATTTTCATACCGTACACCTCGATTTATTAGTGCGATTCATTCAAATTTTTTTGCAGCGCGACGATTGGCCTTGTCTACCCTGTGGGCGCAATGCGTCATTAGTCGCCATCAATCTCTCAGACGCGCTGACGAGGGGCACGCGGACATTTTTCGTTCGTAGCGACGCGTTCAGTGACCGCTACTTGCGCGGTTGCGTTGGGCGTGGGTCGGCTGGTTGATAATTTGGCGGGTTTCAAGGGGCACTCTGGGCGTGCGTCGCCTCGCGATTGATGAGCAGTTTGAACGGCAAGTAACTTTTTGCTTAAAGCGCCGTTGATTGGGGGCTGTGGGCTAAATCGCTACTTCGCCATCTCTAACTATATAGTTGACAAAAGTGTTAATTATTAACAAAATACGAGCCACATTCAATCTCTATAAAAGAACTCACATGAATCCCACTCCCGAAGGCTGGCCGCGCATTTCTTCTGCGATTTTTTATCGCGATGCGGGGGCGATGATTGATTGGCTTTGTGCTGCGTTTGGGTTTGAGATTCGGTTGAAGATTGAGGGCGAGGGCGGGCGCATTGAGCACAGCGAGTTGACGTACGGCGACGACGGCGTGGTGATGGTGGGGTCGGAGCGTTTGGGCGCGGATGTCAAGTTCGGCATGCAGATGTTGAGCCCGTTAACGGCGTCTGGCAACACGCAGAGTCTGATGCTCCACGTGGACGACGTTGACGTCCACTGCGAACGGGCACGGAAGCACGGCGCGACGATTGTGGACGAACCTTCGGTGCATGACTATGGCGAAGAGTATTGGTCGGATCGCAGCTACGGTGCGCGCGATCCGGAGGGCCATTTCTGGTGGTTCACGCAACGTTTGCGTAATCCTCCGAACCAAAGGGTATGACCGCTTCGGCGCAGGTTGATCGAACGCTGGCGGCGCTGGCTGATCCCACGCGGCGTGCGGTCATCGAGCATCTGCGTACGCGGCCACACCGCGCAGGCGAGCTGGCCGATGCGCTGGGCATGAGCGCGCCCGCGCTATCCCGTCATCTGCGCGTGTTGCGCAAGAGCGGGTTGATCACGGACGATGCCGTTGAGCACGACGCGCGGGTGCGCCTGTACCGACTTGAGCCGAAGGAGTTTGCAACGCTCCGTGAGTGGGTGACGGAAGTAGAGGCGTTCTGGAACGACCAGTTGGCGGGGTTCAAGGTGCATGCCGAGCAGTCTTCGCGGAGTGATAGATGAGCAGGTCAGAGCCCGTGCGACCGGCCCGCCCAGGCGATCAGGCGCGCGCAACCGTGACGGTTGCCGTGACAATTGATGAGGCGTTTCGCATCTTCACACAGGAGATTAATCTGTGGTGGCGGCGCGGGCCGCGCTTTCGTAATGCTCGCGGCCCGGCGAGCGATCAGGGCATCATTTGCCTTGAGCCACGCGTGAACGGCCGCGTGTTCGAATCATATTTGCAGAACGGCGCTGAGACGGTCGTGGAGATGGGCCGCGTTACTGAATGGCAGCCGCCTGAACGACTGGTGTTTCGCTGGCGCGCGTCGAATTTTGAGCCGGATGAACACACGGAAGTCGAGGTTCAGTTCACGTCGCTTGACGCCGGCATAGACCCGACAAAGTCGGTCAAAACGCAAGTGGTAGTTACACATCGCGGCTGGGCGGACATTCGCGGCGATCATCCGGTGCGGCACGGGTTGGCGCAGGCAGAGTTCGTTCGTATGATGGGTATGTGGTGGGGCGATCAGATGATTTCGATGCGCGGGATTTGTGTATATCGCTAGCGCATGTGCGATCGTTGCCGCCAACTGAGCGCATCTAACCAAGAAGTAACTTTTTGCTTAAAACTATATTTATTGCGGGCTACAGGCGAAATAGCTAATTTGTCGACTTTTATCGTAATGTATCGCTAGCCCGCGTGCATAAGGCGATGTAGCTAAAAGATGTGTAGAAAATTTATCACTGCTTGACGTAATTACTTTAGATGTCAATAATTGGTACTTAGGATAATTGAGCGGATCGAATTCGAGGCAACATGCGCATTCTTTGTATCGGCGGTGGCCCGGCGGGTTTGTACTTTTCGCTGTTGATGAAGCTGCAAAACCCGCAGCATGTGATCCGCGTGGTCGAGCGCAATCGTCCGTTTGACACGTTTGGCTGGGGCGTGGTGTTTTCTGATCAGACGTTGGGCAATTTGCGCCTGGCCGACCCGGTGACCGCAGGCCAGATCAGCGATGCGTTCAATCATTGGGACGATATCGACGTGCATTTTCGCGGGCGCACGGTGCGTTCGGGCGGGCATGGTTTTTGTGGCATTGGCCGCAAGAGGCTGTTGAACATCCTGCAGCAGCGTTGCCTTGATCTGGGCGTGGAGCTGGTGTTCGAGACTGACGCTACCGATGATCAGGCGTTGGCCGCAGAGTTCGCCGCCGATCTGGTGATCGCGTCTGACGGGCTGAACAGCCGCATCCGCACGCGCTACGCCGAAACTTATCAGCCCGATATCGATTTGCGCGAGTGTCGCTTCGTGTGGATGGGCACGAAGAAAACGTTCGATGCGTTCACCTTCGCGTTCGAGCAGACCGAGCATGGCTGGTTTCAGGCGCATGCCTACAAGTACGACGGCGAGACGTCGACTTTCATCGTCGAGACGCCCGAGGTCGTTTGGAAGGCGCATGGGCTCGATGCGATGGAGCAGCCCGACGCGGTTGCTTTCTGCGAGCGGCTGTTCGCGAAGTACCTCGATGGTCATGCGCTCATGACCAACGCGGCGCATCTGCGCGGCTCGGCTATCTGGATCCGCTTTCCACGCGTGATCTGCAAATCGTGGGTTCGTTGGAACGATAAAACGCCGGTGGTGTTAATGGGAGACGCAGCGCACACCGCGCATTTTTCCATCGGCTCGGGCACCAAGCTTGCGCTGGAAGATGCGATTGAATTGACGCGTTCGTTCGCAAAACACGGCGTGCATGATTTGCAGGCGACGCTGGCGGATTACGAAGCGGTGCGCTCGGTTGAAGTGCTCAAGATTCAGAACGCGGCGCGCAATTCAACGGAGTGGTTTGAAAACGTGCACCGTTACACCGCGATGGAGGCAGAGCAGTTCGCTTATTCGTTGCTGACACGGTCCCAGCGGATTAGTCATGAGAATTTGCGTGAGCGGGATGCGAAGTGGCTGGGGGGGTATGAGCGGTGGATGGCGGACGCGCTCCCCTCTCCCCCGGAGGGAGAGGGGCTGGGGGAGAGGGGGAAGGTTGCGGATAAATCTATGTCGAGTGATTCGCCACGTTCACCCTCTCCCCAACCCCTCTCCCCTCAAGGGAGAGGGGCTCAGCCGGTGCCGCCGATGCTGCTTCCACTCAATGCGCGCAGCGTCACGCTGAAAAACCGTGTCGTCGTTTCGCCAATGGCGATGTATTCCGCCATTGACGGTGTGCCGCAGGATTTTCATCTCGTGCATCTCGGCGCTCGTGCGCTCGGCGGGGCAGGACTTGTTTTCGCCGAGATGACCTGCCCGTCGCCGGAAGGCCGCATCACAACGGGTTGCCCCGGTCTTTGGAACGACGAGCAAATGGTTGCGTGGAAACGCATCGTGGATTTTGTGCATAGGTCGTCAACCGCGAAGATCGGCATGCAAATCGGTCACAGCGGACCCAAAGGCTCGACGCAGCTCGGCTGGGAAATCACCGACGAGCCGATGGTTGCAGACAACTGGCCGCTGCTGGCCGCGAGCGCTGTGCCCTACGGCCCGCAGAATCAGGTGCCGAAGGCCATGACGACCGACGACATGCGCGAGGTCACAGCGCAATTTGTTGCAGCGACGGAGCGCGCCGCGCAGGCTGGATTCGACTGGCTTGAATTGCACTGCGCGCACGGTTACCTGTTGTCATCGTTTATTTGTCCGTTGTCCAATCACCGCACCGATGAATACGGCGGCAGTATCGAAAATCGTTGCGGTTACCCGCTTGAGGTTTTCCGCGCTGTGCGCGCGGTTTGGCCGGAGCATTTGCCGATGAGTGTGCGCATTTCTGCGCATGATTGGGCACCGGGTGGCAACACGGCCGACGACGCAATCATCGTTGCGCGGTTGTTCAAAGAGGCGGGGGCTGATTTCATCGACGTATCGTCAGGTCAGACGACGCGCGATGCCAAACCGGTCTATGGCCGCATGTATCAGACGCCGTTCGCGGATCGTATTCGCAACGAAGTCGGCATTCGCACAATTGCCGTAGGCTCGGTGTTTGAGGCGGATCACGTCAACAGCATCATCGCCGCAGGGCGCGCCGATTTGTGCGCGGTGGCGAGGCCGCATCTGGCTGATCCGGCGTGGACGCTGCATGAGGCTGCGAAGCTTGGCAGTGAGGCGATTGATTGGCCGAAACAGTATTTGAGTGGCCGAGATCAGCTGTATCGGAATTTGGCGAAGGATAAGGCGGTGGCGGCGTCGTTGGCGGGCTTGAGCGCGGCTGAGGTTGCGGCTAAGCAGTTGGAGCAATGATGTTCCATCCGTCTACGCTGGTACTCAACCGCCCCCTCACCCTAGCCCTCTCCCGCGAGGGGAGAGGGGATCTGCGCTTGCCGTTTGCTGGCTGGAGCGAGGCCACTGATGGATATTGAAGCCCGCGCCCATGAAGATCACCACGATGCGTTGCGGCTGTGGCTGCGCTTGTTGACCTGCACGCAGCTCATTGAGCAGCAGGTCAGGGCTCGCTTGCGCGAACAATTTGAGACAACGCTGCCGCGATTTGATTTGATGGCGCAGCTGGAGCGCGCGCCGGACGGGCTCAAGATGAATGAGCTGTCTCGCCGCATGATGGTGACCGGCGGCAACGTGACGGGCATTACCGATCAGCTGGAAGCGGAAGGCATGGTGCAACGCGTGCCGCTGGAAGGGGATCGTCGCGCGCTGTTGATCCGGCTGACGCCCGATGGACGCAAAGCGTTTGCGCAAATGGCCACCGTGCACGAGAGCTGGATCGTTGATTCGTTCGCGGGCTTGAGCGGGCGGGAGGTCGAGACCTTGCACAAGCTGCTGGGCAAGGTAAAGCAACATATCAATGCAGCGGAGGCGGTACTGTGAACCCAAATAACCCGATGGCGAAAAGCTTTCATTCGATGGCGGATTACGAGGCGAAGCACTTTCGATTCACGACATCTGGCGAGGCCGAGCGACGCATTGCCCATGTCACACTCAACCGCCCGGATCGCAAGAATCCACTGACGTTTGACTCCTACGCCGAGCTGCGTAATCTGTTCCGCGATCTGGTCTACGCAACTGACATCAGGGCTGTTGTTATCAGCGGCGAAGGCGGCAACTTTTGCTCCGGCGGCGATGTGCACGAGATCATCGGGCCGCTGACCAAAATGTCGATGCCAGAGCTGCTCGCGTTCACGCGCATGACGGGCGATCTGGTCAAAGCAATCAAGACCTGTCCGCAACCCGTGATCGCGGCGGTGGATGGTATTTGCGCAGGAGCTGGCGCGATGATGGCGTTGGCCAGTGACTTGAGGCTGGGAACACCTTCCGCCAAGACAGCGTTTTTGTTCACACGCGTCGGGCTCGCCGGAGCCGACATGGGCGCGTGCGCACTGCTTCCGCGAATGATTGGGCAGGGGCGAGCTGCGGAGCTGCTGTTCACCGGGCGTGCCATGACAGCGGACGAGGGATTTGCGTGGGGATTTTTCAACGCGCTGCACCCGTCCGCCGCGCTGACTGCCGAAGCGACCAAGCTCGCGGAGTCATTGGTCGCTGGCCCCAATTTCGCGCACGGCATGACCAAAACCATGCTGCATCAGGAATGGTCGATGACCATCGATATGGCGATTGAAGCAGAAGCGCAAGCGCAAGCGATCTGCATGCAAACACAGGATTTTCATCGCGCATTTCAGGCGTTTGCGGCGAAGCAGAAACCGCATTTTGAAGGCAATTAAAGTCCCCTCTCCCCTTGCGGAGAGGGTTAGGGTGAGGGGTATTCTGTGACACCAGATCAACGACATTTAAGTCTCCCATTTTTTGACGATGTTCATCGTGACCTCGCGCGCGACTTATCGGCGTGGACGGAACAACAACACGTCGACGAGTCAGATGACCGCGCCGCCTGCCGCCAATGGGTGGCCGCACTGGGCGAAGCGGGATTTTTGCGCTGGGCTGTGCCAGCCGCGCAGGGCGGCGCGCTGTCCGCACTCGACTCGCGTGCGCTGGTGATTCTGCGAGAAACGCTCGCGTTCTACTCGCCGCTGGCGGACTTCGCTTTCGCAATGCAGGGGCTGGGCAGTGGTGCGATCACGCTGGCGGGTACTGACGAACAAAAGGCCCGATACCTTGTGCCAGTGGGGCGAGGTAAAAAAATCGCCGCGTTCGCATTGTCCGAACCCGAAGCCGGTTCAGATGCAGGCGCACTGGCAACGACCGCCGTTCGCGACGGTGATGGTTGGGTCCTGAACGGCACCAAGACATGGATTAGCAACGGCGGCATCGCAGACTACTACTGCCTGTTCGCGAAGACTGATACTGCAGCTGGAACCCGTGGCATCAGTTGCTTTCTTGTTGATGCCGCCACACCGGGTCTTGATGCATCCGAGCACATCCACGTGATGGCGCCGCACCCGCTGGCTACGATCAAACTCAACCATTGCCGCATTCCTGCAACAGCACTTTTGGGTGAAGAAAACGCAGGGTTCAAACTCGCGATGCAAACGCTCGATATCTTCCGCGCATCGGTGGCCGCTGCTGCACTCGGCTTCGCGCGTCGTGCGCTGGCTGAGGCAACGCAGCACGCCAAATCGCGCAAGATGTTCGGCCATACGCTCGCTGATTTCCAGTTGACTCAGGCAAAGCTTGGGCAGATGGCAGCGGATGTTGATGCGGCTGCGTTGCTGACTTATCGCGCGGCGTGGCTGCGTGACGATGCGGTGCGACGCGGCGCGGCAACGCGCGTGACCAGCGAAGCTGCAATGGCCAAGATGGTCGCGACCGAAAACGCCCAGCGCGTGATCGATGCGGCGCTGCAAATGCACGGTGGGCTTGGCGTCAGGGTGGGCACGAAGGTCGAATCGTTGTATCGCGACATTCGATCCCTGCGCATCTACGAAGGCGCAACCGAGGTGCAGCAACTCATTATCGGTAAGTCCGTTCTAGCTGGAGGTTGAGTCATGGTCACGCAAGTAGATCGATTCGTTCATGACCGCATGCCCGCAGTGAACGATCTGCCGCAGTTCATTTTCGAGCGACCCGAGTTGCAATTTCCAGCGCAACTCAACGCGGTGGTTGAGCTGCTTGATCGCAACATCACTAAAGGTAACGGACGGCGAATCATGCTGCGAGATGCCCGCGAATCCTTGACTTACGCGCAAGTGCTGGGTCGCGTCAATCAGCTGGCCCGCGTGCTGATCGAGGACCACGGCTTGGTGTCGGGTAATCGCGTGTTACTTCGTGGTGGCAACAGCATTGACATGGCAGTGGCTTGGCTCGCCGTGGTGAAAATGGGTCTGATTGCCGTTGCGACCATGCCGATGCTGCGCTCGCGTGAACTGATCGACGTGATCATCAAGGGGCAGATAAGCCATGCGCTTTGTGCCGACGCATTGACTGAAGAATTGCAACTCGCGCAGGCGCAGTGCCCAGTGCTCGGGGCGATCATCACGTTCAGCGAAGCGCGACGAGCGGCCAACGGCAAAAGCAAGGACTGCCCGGCAACCAAAATCGATGGCGACGACGTTGCGCTGATGGCGTTCACCAGTGGCACGACTGGAGCGCCCAAAGCAGCGCTGCATTCTCATCGTGACGTGATGGCGGCGTGCGAGACATGGCCGCGACATGTGCTTCGGGCGACAGCGGATGACATTGTTGTAGGCTCGCCGCCGCTGGCGTTTACCTTCGGTCTTGGCGGAATGCTCGTGTTCCCCATGTGGGCCGGTGCGAGCGTGTATTTCCCGGACGGCGGCTACACGCCAGAGTCGATGGTGAAGACGATCAACGACGTCAGGGCAACGATTTGCTACACCGCCCCAACTTTTTATCGGCGTATGGCCCCGGTCGCGGTGGCGTCGCCGATGCCGACGCTGCGCATTTGCGTGAGCGCCGGTGAAGGATTGCCTGATGCAACGCGGCAATTGTGGAAGCAGGCGACAGGGATCGAAATGCTTGATGGCATTGGGGCGACGGAGATGTTTCATATCTTTGTCTCTAGCGCTGGTGATGAAGTGAGGCGCGGCGCTATTGGCAAAGTGGTGCCAGGATACAAGGCGCAAGTCGTTGACGAAGAGGGCAATGCTCTGCCACATGGAGCCGTTGGCAAGCTTGCTGTAATTGGCCCCACGGGCTGCAAGTATTTGGACGAGCCACGCCAAAAGAAATACGTGAAAAGCGGCTGGAACTATCCGGGTGACTCGTTCGTGATGGACGCAGATGGCTATTTTTTCTATCAGGCCCGCGACGACGACATGATCATCACGGCGGGCTACAACGTCGCTGGGCCGGAAGTGGAAAACTGCCTCGCGCAACATGCGACGGTGGCAGAGTGCGCGGTGATCGGTCAACCCGATGTCGAGCGCGGAATGGTCGTGAAGGCCTTCATCGTTGTCAAACCAGAATTCGTCGCCGATGAAGCCCTCAAAATAGCTTTGCAGGACTTCGTGAAGGCGACTCTCGCACCGTACAAATATCCACGGCAAATTGAATTCGTCGCGAGTCTGCCGCGCACGGAAACCGGCAAATTACAGCGGCATCGGCTGCGCCAAACCGCAGCGGCATCGGCTGCGCCAAATTAAGGCTACACAATGAAATTACTGCAACCTCCCGAATGGCTCCCGCCAAAGGGTTATGCGAACGGTATCGCGGCTCGCGGCACGATGGTTTTCGTTGGTGGACAAATTGGCTGGAACGGACAGCAAGTGTTCGAAACCGATGATTTCATCGCGCAAACACGGCAGGCCTTGTTGAACATCGTCGCCGTGCTGCGCGAGGCGAGCGCTGGACCGGAACACATGGTGCGCATGACCTGGTACATCGTGGACCGCGACGAATATGTCTCGCGGCTCAAGGAGCTCGGCGCGGTTTATCGCGAAATCATCGGTCGCAATTTTCCGACGATGAGCTGCGTCGAGGTGTCGCGTCTGGTGGAGCCACGCGCGAAGGTTGAGATTGAAGTGACGGCTGTCGTGCCGGATGCAAACTAGGATTTATCCTTAAGCGCGATTGGGTCTGCGCTGGCCATTGCTTTCACCACAGAATTCAAAGCTGTCTCATCGTCTGGCATACTCGCTGAAAATTTCAACGTCTACGATGGAGGAGATCGCATGAAAAAGGTAGAAGCCATTATCAAGCCGTTCAAGCTTGACGAGGTACGGGAGGGTTTGGCAGAGGCGGGTGTTACCGGGCTGACCGTCACGGAGGTGAAGGGCTTCGGACGCCAGCGTGGTCACACGGAGCTTTATCGTGGCGCAGAATATGTCGTTGATTTTTTGCCAAAAACCAAGGTCGAATTGATCGTCGCTGACGGAGATGTAGACCGTGTCGTTGAGGCGATTGTCAGGGCCGCGCGTACAGGCAAGATTGGTGATGGCAAGATCTTTGTGTCGAATGTGGAGCAGGTGCTTCGCATTCGCACTGGGGAAACTGGGGACGCGGCGATTTAGCTGCTGTTATTCAAGAACGTTCTGGAAGAAAAATACTTATGTCAATGATGGACGAATTCAAGACCTTTGCACTCAAAGGCAACGTGATGGATTTGGCAGTAGGCGTCATCATCGGTGGTGCATTCGGCAAGATCGTCGACTCAATTGTGGGTGACCTGATCATGCCGATTGTCGGCAAGATTTTCGGCGGGCTGGATTTCTCCAACATGCTGATCGTACTGGGTGATAATCCGAACAAACTCACCGCGCTCGCTGACCTTAAAAAGGCGGGCATCGCCACATTTGCTTGGGGTAATTTCGTGACTGTTCTGATTAACTTCATCATCCTCGCATGGATCATCTTCCTGATGGTTAAAGCGATGAACAACATGAAAAAGGCCGAACCCGCGCCTGCCCCGGCTCCGACGCCGGAAGACGTGGTGTTGCTGCGCGAAATTCGCGATAGCCTGAAGAAGTAAGTACGTCGATCTTAGGGGAAACCCCTAGATTTCAAAAATAAAACCGACCGGCTGGTCGGTTTTGTTTTTTTGAAGGATTACACTGAAGTCTGTGCAAAAAATTGCGCGCGTTTCTAGGTTCTACTTGGGATCTGCACCCGCCATTGGCGCGGTTCAAGACTGTTTAAAAGGAGGAAATTGTGTTTCGTAAAGTATCTGCACTATCGGTGGCGCTCGGCGTGGGCGCGCTCTTGTTGACAGCCACAGCGTCGGCGCAACTTAAAGTCGGCGTCACCGTGTCCGCAACCGGCCCAGCGGCATCGCTCGGCATCCCGGAAAAAAATACCTTTGATCTGTTGCCGAAAACCATTGGCGGTCTGTCGGTGACCTACATCGTGCTTGATGATGCATCGGACACGACCCGAGCCGTCACCAACGCCAAGAAGCTGATTTCAGAAGATCAGGTTGACGTCATCATCGGCTCAACCACCACACCAAATTCACTGGCCATGATCGATGTGGCGGCAGACGCTGAAACGCCGATGATCTCGATGGCGGCTTCGGCCCGCATCATCGCACCGACGAACCCTAAAACACGCTGGATTTTCAAGACGCCGCAGAATGACTCGCTGATGGCTGATGCCATTGCTGTGCACATGAAGGCCAACGGTGTGTCGAGCATTGGCTTCATCGGTTTCAACGACGCTTACGGCGAAGGCTGGCTTCAGGAGATGCGCACGTCCGCAAAAACGGCGGGCATCACGATTGTCGCCGACGAGAAGTTCAACCGCACGGACGCCAGCACCACCGGGCAGGTGCTGAAACTGGTCGCGGCCAATCCGCATGCGATTCTGATTGCGGGCTCCGGCACGCCGGCTGCGACGCCGCACAAGGAGCTGGTGGCGCGTGGATATAAAGGCAAGATTTATCAGACACACGGCGTGGCGAACTCGGACTTCTTGCGCGTGATGGGCAAGGACGCCAATGGCGCGCTGCTGCCGGCTGGCCCGATGTTGGTGTACGAGCAATTGCCCGACAGCAACCCGATCAAGAAGGTCGCCAAAGAATACATCACGGCGTATGAGGCGAAGTTTGGGCCTCGGTCGACGTTTGGTGGACACGCCTATGACGCGGTTGCGCTGTTGTCGCGGGCCGTTCCGGAAGCGGCCAAATCGGCGAAGCCGGGCAGCAAAGAGTTTCGTGCTGCCCTGCGCACTGCGCTTGAAGGCGTGAAGGATGTAGTCGGCGTGCATGGTGTGTTTACGATGTTGCCCGGTGATCACAACGGCCTCGACAATCGTGGCCGCATGATGATGACGGTTAAAGACGGCAAGTGGATGATCGCTACTAAATAATCGGTTCGGTTTTGCAGTTACTCCAACTTCAAATCGAGCGAGGCATTCCGATCAGGATTTCCACCTTGCTCTGGACATCTTTTGGATAGCACGATTGCCGCGTTGCTGACGCAGGACGGCCTGACCAACGGCGCGATCTATTGCATGATCGCGCTGGCTCTGGTGCTGGTGTTTGCGGTCACGCGGGTGATCTTTGTGCCGCAAGGTGAATTCGTTGCGTTCTCCGCGTTGACGCTCGCCGCGTTTGAGCAGAACAAACTGCCCGGCACGGTCTGGCTGCTGCTCGCGCTCGGTGCGGTAGCCGCGCTGGTGGATGCCGGGAGCCTGTGGCGGGAGCCGCGTCGCCTCGTTCGCACGTGGCTGGGTACGAGCGCGCCCTGTGTGGCTGCCGCGCTGTTGGTGTGGCTCGTGGCAAGTGCGCAGTTGCCGTTTTTCGTTCAGGTGTTAACGACGATTGCCGCCGTGACCGCAATGGGGCCAGCGGTGTATCGACTGGCATTTCAACCCATCGCGAATGCCACGGTGTTGACGCTCTTGATCGTCTCGGTCGCGGTGCATTTCGTCTTGACTGGACTCGGGCTTTTGTTCTTCGGCGCGGAGGGCGTGCGCACGCAACCGTTTACCAGCGCGTCGTTCACCTTTGGCGCACTCAACATCTCAGGTCAGAGCCTGCTGGTTTACGCGTTC
The DNA here is from genome assembly GCA_025352105.1 of Burkholderiales bacterium. GTDB lineage: Bacteria > Pseudomonadota > Gammaproteobacteria > Burkholderiales > Casimicrobiaceae > Casimicrobium. Next base: position 13,655 of record JANXUB010000066.1, read on the forward strand.
ACCGCATTTCTGGTGATTGCGATGGCAGCGTTTTTCAAGTTCACGTTGTTTGGCAAGGCCCTGCGCGCAACGGCATCCAACCGCACCGGCGCGCGTCTCGTAGGCGTGAGCCCTAATTTCGCGGGCAGCCTGAGCGTCACGCTGGCGGCGGCGATTGGCGCGGTGTCCGGCTTGCTGATCGGGCCGATTGCGACCATTTATTACGACTCCGGATTTTTGATTGGTCTCAAAGGTTTCGTTGGCGCAATCGTCGGTGGACTCGCGAGTTATCCCATCGCGGCGGGCGGTGCAATCTTTGTTGGGCTCGTTGAATCGTTCTCGTCGTTCTGGGCCAGCGCGTACAAAGAGGTCATCGTTTTCACCTTGATCATTCCGGTGCTGTTGTGGCGGTCACTCACCACCACCCATCACGAGGAAGAGTGAGTTGAAGTCTCTCTCCACATCCCGCGTTTTGGTGCTTGCCGTCGTGGCGCTGCTCGTGGTCGCGCCGCTCGTTGCGCCTGCTTTCTACGTGACCCTGCTCAACTACATCGGACTCTACAGCCTCGTCGCACTGGGGCTCGTGCTGCTGACGGGCGTCGCGGGGCAAACCAGTTTTGGTCAGGCAGCGTTTGTCGGGCTCGGCGCATACACGACTGCGGTGCTCACCACGCAGTACGGCTGGTCGCCGTGGCTGACGCTCGTCGTCGCGCTCGCGATCACCCTGTTGATTGGTTACCTGCTCGGCTTAATCACCTTATCAATGGGCGGCCACTATCTTCCGCTGGCGACGATTGCGTGGGGCATGTCGCTTTACTTTTTGATGGGCACGATTGAGCAATTCGGCGGTTTCACGGGCATCACAGGCATTCCCCCCGTTTCAATCTTTGGCTATTCGCTGGAGAAGGAAAGCCACTTCTACTATTTCATCTGGATCGTCGTGTTGGCGGCGCTTTGGGCCTGTGCCAATCTGCTCGACTCGCGTCCCGGCCGTGCGATCAGGGCGCTCAAACAAGGCAGCACTATGGTTGAAGCATTCGGCGTGCATCCAGGTCGCATGAAGACGGCGGTGTTCGTGATCGCGGCGGTGCTCGCCTGTGTGTCGGGCTGGTTGTATGCGCACTTGCAGCGCTTCGTGAACCCGACGCCGTTCGGGATAAACCAGGGCATTGAATACCTGTTCATGGCGGTGGTGGGAGGAGCTGCCAGCGTGTGGGGCGCAGTGCTCGGCGCGACGCTGATTACGCTCCTGAAAACATGGCTGCAGGATCTGTTGCCGAAGATCATTGGCGAAGCAGGGCAGTTCGAAATCATCGTCTTCGGTATCCTGCTGGTGATCATCCTGCAATACGCGCGGGACGGCTTACTGCCTTACTTGCAGCGCTTCGTACCGCAACGTGATCGGGTGTTGCCTGCGGCAGCGGATCGCCTGCAACATCGCGCGATGCCGATGGCAAATTCACCGGTACTCGATGTGAATGCAGCGCGCAAAACATTCGGCGGACTGGTGGCCGTGAATGATGTTTCGTTCGCGGTGAATGCGCGCGAAGTCGTTGGTTTGATTGGGCCGAATGGTGCTGGCAAAAGCACTTGCTTTAACCTGATTTCCGGTGCGCTAGAAACGAGCTCCGGTTCGATCAAATTCATGGGGCAGGAGCTGACCGGCCAGACCGCCAGCACGATTTCAAAGCTCGGCCTGGCACGCACTTTTCAGCACGTCAAACTCGTCGCAACGATGACCGTTGTTGAAAACGTTGCGCTCGGTGCCTATCTTCGCGGAACCAAAGGCATCATCGCCTCAGCGCTCAAATTGAATCGCGACGACGAAGCCGCTGCGCTCGCCGAGGCCATGCGCCAACTTGAACGCGTGGGCCTCGCGGAGCACGCGCATGACGCCGCAAATAGCCTGCCGCTTGGCAAGCAGCGGATTGTGGAGATTGCGCGTGCCCTCGCGTCCGACCCAATTCTGCTGTTGCTGGATGAGCCTGCGGCGGGGCTGCGTTTTGCCGAAAAAGAGCAACTGGCGAAACTCATCCGCGGGCTGAAAGGCGAGGGCATGACAGTGCTCTTGGTTGAACACGATATGGACTTTGTGATGGGCCTTGTGGATCGGCTCGTGGTGCTCAATTTTGGGCAGAAGCTGGCGCAGGGATTGCCAGAGGCCGTGCAGGCTGATCCCGCCGTGCGTGAAGCGTATCTGGGCGCGTGAGGTCAACATCATGAGCGAACTCCTTTTAGACGTCGAAGACATCCATGTGGCCTACGGTCAGGTGGAAGCCGTTCGCGGCGTGTCGCTCAATGTGCCGCACGGAAAGATTGCGACGGTGATTGGGCCGAATGGTGCGGGCAAGACCACGTTGTTGTCGGCGGTGATGGGGCTGTTGCCGTCGCGCGGCGCGGTGCGCTTTGCAGGCGAGCGCATCGATGGCAAAGACACCGAAGCGCTGGTTCGCATGGGCATGTCGCTGGTGCCAGAAAAGCGTGAGCTGTTCGCCGAAATGACGGTGCTGGACAACCTTGAACTCGGCGGCTTCGCCCGGCGACGTGCAGGGGAGTCGCGCGCTGCGTTGGCCAATACGCTGGACGAAGTGTTCGCGCTGTTTCCCCGCATGAAAGAGCGCCAGCCACAACTCGCGGGCACACTCTCCGGTGGCGAGCGGCAGATGCTTGCTGTGGGCCGGGCGCTCATGGGCAAACCGAAATTGTTGCTGCTGGATGAGCCGAGCCTTGGCCTCGCGCCGCTCATTACGCGGGACATTCTCAGCACCATTTCAAAACTTCGCGAAACGGGATTGTCGGTGCTGCTGGTCGAGCAAAATGCGCGCGCGGCTTTGCAGACGGCTGACTACGGCTATGTGCTGGAGACCGGCGAGCTTTCGCTCGAAGGCAATGCGGCTGATTTGCTGCACGACGAGCGGGTGATTGCTACTTATTTGGGCAAACGCTAGCGCCGGGACATTGGCTTCGCTTCGCGCCTTCGCTGGCGACAAAGCGCACATCAGCTTTGCGAGAAAACAGCCAGTAAGCAGGGGCTAGTGTCTGGAAATCGGCTTTGTCGACTTACGATAAAAACTGCTGCCAGCCCCTATTTAATAGGGTTTTCAGGCAAAAGCTGCTACGCAAATTCCGGTCAACCCCATATCGAATGGCGGAGCAACGCGCTAAAGTGTGGGCTCCACGTTTCACCCGAGATTTTTTATGAGCCAACTCGCGCAACATACCGACCACACTGGCGTTACCCAAGTCGAAATCGATCAGCGCGTCTACGATTTGTACGACGAATATTGCCATGGCAAGATTGATCGCCGCGAGTACCTCAAACGCGCTGGGGCGCTCGCTGCGTTTGGCATTCCCGCGCTCGCGATGGCCACGTCGCTGATCCCGCAATATGCAAAGGCGCAAACGATTTCGTTCACCGATCCGCGTATCAAAGCGTCCTACGTCACCTACCCGTCACCAGGCGGTAATGGCGAGACGATGCGCGGTTATCTCGTTCAACCCGCAGGCGCAGGGCCATTCCCCGCCGTTCTAATCATCCACGAAAATCGCGGCTTGAACCCCTACATTGAAGACGTCGCACGTCGCGCCGCCGCCGCTGGATACCTCGCGCTCGCGCCCGACGGTCTGGCGCCACTTGGCGGCTATCCCGGCAACGACGACGATGGCCGCACGATGCAGGCCAAACTCGATCAGGTCAAGCTGCGCACCGACATGTTGAACGGCGCGAAATGGCTCAAGGCGCACAAACTGTCCACGGGCAAGCTGGGTGTCACTGGCTTCTGCTGGGGCGGTGGCACGAGCAACTATCTGGCCACCGCGATGGGTGCGGATTTGCAGGCTTCTGCGCCGTACTACGGTGCCGCTGCCGAAACCGCGAGCGTCGGCCATATCAAGGCTGCGATGCTGATTCACTTCGCCGGTAATGACACCGGAATCAACCCGATGTGGCCCGCCTACGAAGCCGCGCTGAAAGCCGCCGGCACCAAGCATGAAGCGTATTTTTACGAAGGCACGCAGCATGGCTTCCACAACAATTCCACGCCGCGATACAACGAAGCGGCCGCCAAATTGTCGTGGGATCGCACGATGGATTTGTTCAAAAAGCATCTGACTTAGGGCTAAAAAGCAATACGTTAAAAACCGTACAGCTTTTTCGCGAAAGCCCCTTTGCATTGGGGCATACAGCGATAAACTGATAAAGTTGACTTTTGAATTTTTGCGCTGCTAGCCTCAATATAATCGCGCTTTGCGGTAAAAGCTGATACACGCGTCGAGCGGATCGGCGCACGAGCTTTCCGCCAGATTGCGGGCCGCAATTCTGTTTCCCGCTACGATGCGAATCTAGAAAAACAAATCGTCGCCGAGGAAACCATGCCCGTCATTACCAACGTCGAAGACCTGCGCCTGCTCGCCAAAAAGCGGGTGCCGAAAATGTTCTACGACTACGCCGATTCGGGCTCGTGGACGGAGAGCACTTACCGAGGAAACGAGGCTGATTTTCAGGGCATCAAGTTTCGCCAGCGCGTGGCCGTGAACATGGAAAACCGGTCCACAGCCACCACGATGGTGGGCGTTTCCGTGAAGATGCCGGTTGCCATCGCGCCCGTGGGGCTCACCGGCATGCAGCATGCGGATGGAGAAATTCTCGCAGCCAAAGCGGCCGAAAAATTCGGCATTCCGTTCACGCTCTCGACCATGAGCATTTGCTCGATTGAGGACATTGCGGAGAACACCAGCGCGCCGTTCTGGTTTCAGCTCTACATGATGCGTGACCGCGACGCGATGGTGCGCATGATCGCGCGCGCCAAAGCGGCCAAATGCAGCGCGCTCGTGCTCACGCTCGACCTGCAAGTGATCGGCCAGCGCCACAAGGATTTGAAGAACGGGCTCACCGCGCCGCCGCGCCCGACCGTAGCCAACATCATCAATTTAATGACCAAACCGCGCTGGTGCCTCGGCATGCTCGGGACGCGTCGTCACACCTTCGGAAATCTCGTCGGCCACGTCAAGGAAGTCAGCGACATGAGCTCGCTTGCGGTGTGGACCAATGAGCAGTTCGATCCGCGCCTTTCGTGGCCAGACATTGCCTGGGTGCGCAAACAGTGGGACGGCCCGCTGATTCTCAAAGGCATTCAGGATGTTGAAGACGCCAAGCTCGCCGTCGAGAGCGGGGCCGACGCGATCGTCGTCTCCAACCACGGCGGTCGCCAGCTTGACGGCGCAGAAACCTCCATCCGCGCGCTGCCGCGTATCGTCGAAGCCGTAGGGGACAAGATTGAAGTCCACATGGACGGCGGCATCCGGAGCGGTCAGGATGTGCTGCGCGCCATCGCGCTCGGCGCGAAAGGCACCTACATCGGACGTGCAATGGTCTACGGCCTTGGTGCCATGGGCGAAGCAGGCGTCACCAAAGCGCTGCAATGCATTCACAAAGAGCTGGATATTTCGATGGCGTTTTGTGGGCATACGAATATCAAGACGGTGGATAAGACGATCCTTTTGGAGGGGACTTATCCGACGGTTTGATCGGGCTTGATGCACGAAATCGGGCGCACTATAATCGTGTACACGAGCTTTGTGTGAATTGAGGTGATTGCCGTGAAAAACATTACCCTATCTGCCGACGACCATCTGATTGAGGCCGCGCGTCAGCGTGCCAGCGCTGAACGCACCACGCTTAACGAGCAGTTTCGGCTGTGGCTCAAATCCTACGCTGCGCCTGCGGGCAGAGCGGATGAGGCAATGGCTGTCATCGCGGAAATTCGTTCGCGAAGTGGCACGCAGGGCCGCAAATTCTCCAGAGACGAAATGAATGAGCGGCGGTGACTTCTTCGATAGCAACATTTTTGTTTATCTGTTTGACGAGGTAGATTCCCGTAAACACCAGATTGCGCTGGCGTTGGTGCAGAACGCGATAACAAACGCAAGCGCTGTGATCAGCTATCAGGTCGTTCAGGAAACGCTCAATGTCGTCACGAAGAAGCTCAAACCACCTGTCGCCCACGATGTCGCGTTGCGATTCATGGAGACTACCCTCCAGCCTATGTGGAAGGTGATGCCCAGCCCCGATCTGTTCAAGCGCGCGCTCCGAAACAAAGCCCAATACGCGCTGAGCTTCTACGATTCACTCATTGTCGCGGCGGCGCAAGAGGCCGATTGCAAGCGCTTGTACAGCGAGGACATGCAGCACGGTCAACTGATCGGCAAGCTACGAATCGTTAATCCGTTTGTTGTTGGATGACGGGACGTTGCGGGGATACGCATGGCGACAAAGGCTAGTCATGAGCACTGCATTTTCTGCCGCATTGCCAGGCGCGAGCTGAGCGCGCATGTGGTCTATGAGAGCGAGCAAGTAATCGCGTTTCTCGACATCAACCCGATAAGGCTCGGCCATATACAAATCATTCCGCTCGAACATTTTGATTATTTCGATGACTTGCCGACGAGCGTCGCAGCAGAAATATTGAGCGTCGGACAGGACTTAGCGCGAGCGCTAAAGACAGTTTGCAACGTGTCACGCGTAGCTTTTCTCTTCACCGGTGGCGATATTCCTCATGCTCACGCGCATGTTGTGCCTATGGTTGAATTCGACGACATTACATCGCGGCGATACATCGTCGCGGAGCACATCAATTATTGTGATGCGCCACGTGCCGCCGAAAGTGATCTCGCGTCGTGCGCTGCGTTAATTCGTGCGTCCCTGTGATGTTGTCGGCGGCACTCTCATTGCGCCTCGTGCGGCTCAATCAAAACCTGATTGGTATCAATTTGGGCGCGTTGAAAGCGCACCCTATGCACCCTACGCATCCACTTCGTTCAAATGACAAGCCGCCCAATGCCCGTCCGTCGCCTGCTTGAGCGCAGGCGATTCCACTTTGCAACGATCAAACGCCTTCGGGCAGCGCGGATGAAAGTGGCAGCCTGTGGGCGGATTGATCGGGTTGGGGACATCGCCCACCAGACGGATTCGCGTGCGCTTGAGGCCGGGTTCAGGGATGGGGACGGCGGATAGCAGCGCTTCGGTATAGGGGTGTTTTGGTGTGGTGTACAGCTCGCGCGCGGGGGCGATTTCAACGATGCGACCGAGGTACATCACGGCGACGCGATCACTGATGTGTTCGACCACCGAAAGATCGTGCGCGATGAACAAGTACGTGAGGTCAAACTTCTCCTGCAGGTCTTCCAGCAGGTTGATGACTTGCGCTTGAATCGACACGTCGAGCGCGGAGACGGGTTCGTCACAAACGATCAGCTTGGGCTTGACGGCGAGT
>JANXUB010000096.1 GCA_025352105.1 Burkholderiales bacterium
GCGGGCGGCTTCCAGCCCACCACATAATCGCACGGCTCGTCCGACGGCCACGCGAAATATTGCCAGTCAGGTTGATGCTTTTTCAACTCGGCAATGATGCCGGGAACGATGTCGAGGCCAGTGGATTGAACGAGAATTTTCATCATGCTATTTTGCCGCGTCGCGGTGCCGTGCGGCGTTCGCCGAAGTTTCAGTTGCGCGGAGCTACGCCACCGCTCGATTATGATTGTTGTGACCGTGTTGTACGCCAGTTTCTTCCAGCATTGTGTTTCGACGCGCTACTGGCGCTTGGGGCTGCCCCAAGTGATTGTTTGGCTCACTTAACCTGCGGCAATCCCCGGATGCGCTCGCGCGCATCTGCCGAGAAGCTGCAAACTGCGTGGCGTACACGCGGTCACCCGGATTTCATCGCCGCCATTCATGTCAGACGAACCGACTATTCACCCTGACATCGATGCGTTAGTCGAGCAGGTTGCCGCTTTCTTATTGACCGAACATGCTTCGGGGCGATCGCTCACGACGCAAGCGCTGGTGGTGCGCGGCGAGAAGCATTTCGCCGGTTGCTCCGCGTTGATTGTCGCTGCGCGAAAGGAAATCTCGCTCGGTGAAGAGTTGCGCTGGTCGGATATCGGCGTTGCGGTACTGGCCGAACGCATGCGAAAAATGCCGCAGTTTGCAGCGTTGGTGCTCACGCATGCTGTCGCACGCGACGGCGAGATGGAGCTCAAGGCGTGGCTAGCCAGTGAGTCGAGCGACGCGGAAGCAAGAGAGGCTGCGCGCGCCGAACTTGCGATGCACGCGGCTGAGCTGCCGCGATTGAAGGACGCTCACGCATTCGCACGACATCAGCGAGCGTTCACCGTTAAGCAACCTTTCAGTCCGAACATAGAATCCGCCGCCGATCTCGCTCGAACACTTGAAATTTCAATCGAGGAGCTTGACGCAGCGGTGCGACGAGCCCAGCCACGCCGCGCCTATCACCTTCTGATCATGCAGAAAAGCAACGGCGGCATTCGCGTGATTGAGCAACCCACCGATGCGCTGCGCGTATTGCAGCGGCGCGTTCTTCGTCACATTCTGAATGCGGCTGCGCTGCATCCCGCTGCGCACGGCTTTGTTCGACGCCGTTCCGCGTTGACCCATGCAGCCTTGCACACGGGCAAGCGTTGCGTGCTGCGATTGGACATTGCCGATTTCTTCACGTCCATCACGGCAGGGCGCGTCCATAGTGCCTTTCTGCGGCTGGGGTTGCCGCCACGCGTCGCGACAATACTCACGGCGCTCACGACGTCCGCTCAGGAGGCGAGTATCTTGCGTGCGGCCCTTCGACGTGACCCGACGGACTATTCGCGCACGTTTGTCAGTGATTGGGTTCGCGACTCGCAGGAGACACTTTGCGTGCCCCATCTGCCGCAAGGCGCGCCCAGTTCGCCGATGCTTGCCAACTGGATCGCGCATCGACTCGACCAGCGCTTGACAGGCCTCGCCGTTGCATGGCGGATGAACTTCTCGCGCTACGCTGATGACCTGATTTTTTCGACAGACGAGCCGAACTTTAATCGTGTTCGATTTATCGGCAGGGTTCGCGATATTGTCGCGTCCGAAGGCTGGAATCTCAACGAGAGAAAGACGCTGGTGATGCCGCAGTCGGACCGCCAGCGCGTTACCGGCATCGTCGTCAACCAATCACTGAACCTCTGTCGGAAAGACTTCGATGCGTTGAAGGCTGCTGTGCATCGCTATGCAACCGCGCCCACGCCCTTGCATGACGCCGCGATCCGCGCGCAATTGCTGGGGCGTATCGCGTGGCTCGCCCGGTTTCGCCCGGAACGAGCCGCGAAGCTCAGCACAAAATTGTTTGCTGCAGGCTTGAAATAGCGTGTGTCACACGACGGCATCTGCAGCGGCGGCGAGCGCCACCAATTCAGCGCCTTCTTTCACCTGTTCTTTCGCCGCGAAGTAGATCGCTTCGACCACGCCGTCCAGCGGCGCAACGATAGTGTGCTCCATCTTCATCGCCTCCATGATGATGAGCGGCTGGCCCTTCTTCACCGCGTCACCCACGGCAACCAGAACGCTCACCACGGAGCCGGGCATTGGTGCGGTCAGGTGGCCACCATGACCTTCGTCCGCCTCTGGCGGTGCATAGCGATCCACCGCTTCAAATTCATAGCGCGCTCCCGCAAGGAGCACGACACGGTGCATGCCGGAGCACAGAACTCGCGCGGTGAACTGCGCCTCGCCGAGCGTCAAGGTGATGCGTTCACTGTCGATCCGCGCCACCGCGCATGGCTTGCTGTTCGGCAGGCTCAACATGAATCCGTTACCGCTGTTCACGATACCCACCTCGTAGCGCGACTCGCCCTGCGCATACTCAAAGTCGATGCTGTTGTCGGGCTGGTTCGGCCAGAAGGCATCGGCCAACGCCCATGGCGAAGCGGGTTCACCGGCACGACGCGTTGCAGCCTGCGTCGCGTCACGAGCGGCCGACCACTCAACCAGCGCGCAAGCAGCGAGCGCAGCATCCGTTGGCGCGGGGAGCGCCGGCAACAAATCAGCGGCGTAGCGGCCAATAAATCCGGTATCAATGTCGCCCGCAGCAAACGCGGGATGGCGAGCAACGCGCTGCAAAAATTCAACGTTATTGGTAAAGCCCACCACTGCATATTCGTCGAGCGCCAGCGCCAGCCGCTGCAACGCCTGTTCGCGGTTCTCACCATGCACGATGAGCTTCGCGATCATCGGGTCGTAGTTGGGCGAAATCTCGTCGCCCTCGCGCACACCCGTGTCGATCCGTATGACGTCACTCGTCGCCGGTGTTCGAAGCAAATTGATCAGCCCGGTCGCGGGCAAAAACTGGTTACGCGGATTCTCGGCGTAGACGCGCGCTTCGAAAGCGTGACCGTTAATGTGCAACTCGTCCTGAAGTTTTGGCAGCCGTTCGCCGGAGGCAACGCGCAATTGCCACTCAACGAGATCCAGCCCCGTGATCATTTCCGTCACCGGATGCTCGACCTGAAGCCGCGTGTTCATCTCCATGAAATAGAAGCGCCCCGAGGTCGCAAAATCATGCTCAGCGATGAACTCCACCGTTCCCGCGCCAACGTAGCTCACGGCCTTTGCCGCGGCGACCGCAGCTTCGCCCATTTGCCGACGCCGTGCGTCCGTTATGCCGGGCGCAGGCGCTTCTTCCATCACCTTCTGGTGACGCCGCTGCAATGAGCAATCGCGCTCAAACAGATAAACACAGTGCCCCAGTTCGTCTGCAAACACCTGAATCTCGATGTGACGGGGGCGCTGCAAATAGCGCTCAATGAGCACGTTGTCATCACCGAAAGAATTCTTCGCTTCGCGCTTTGCCGACGCCAGCGCAGACGCAAACTCGCCTTCGTTCTCGGCGACCTTCATGCCTTTGCCGCCACCGCCTGCGCTCGCCTTGATGAGTACGGGGAAACCGATGCGCTTCGCCTCTGCTGCAAGCAGCGTCTCGTTTTGATCCGCTCCGTGATAGCCGGGCACCAGCGGAACACTCGCCCGCTCCATCAGTCGCTTGGACTCGGCCTTCAGTCCCATCGCCTCAATCGCAGCCGGTGGTGGTCCGATGAAGACTATGCCTGCATCGGCGCACTGCTGCGCGAAGCCTACGTTTTCCGACAGAAATCCATAGCCCGGATGCACGGCCTGCGCACCTGTACGTTTGGCGATTTCGAGCACCTTGTCGCCACGCAGGTACGAGTCCTTCGGTGCTGCGCCGCCAAGATAATGCGCCTCATCACAAGCCGCCACATGCATCGCATTTCGATCCGCATCGGAAAACACAGCGACTGTCTGAATGCCCATGCGCCGTGCGGTTCGCGCCACGCGAACAGCGATCTCCCCGCGATTGGCAATCAGTATTTTGGTGAACATTTGACTATTCCTTGATCCACGAGGGTTTGCGCTTCTCAAGGAAGGCGCGAATGCCTTCTTTCGCTTCGGGCGTCGAGCGAATCTGCGCGATGCGCTCAACGGTGTCTTCCATCAATTCATCGTCAATTGATTTTTGTGACACTGCCTGAATGAGATTTTTGGCGGACTCAATGGCTTTCGGACTGTTGGCAAGCAGCGTATTGCAGAGCCCCGCGATTTGCTCATCCATTGCCTCAACGCTCGACGCCAGATCGTGCAGCAGCCCGATGCGAAAAGCCTCCGCGCCCGTGAACCGCTCGGCGGTGACGAAGTAGCGATGCGCATAGCGCGCACCAATCGCCTCGATCACGTACGGGCTGATCACAGCGGGGATGATGCCGAGCTTCACCTCGGACAACGAGAACTGAACGTCTGCGACCCCAATGGCAATGTCAGCGGCAGCGACCACACCGACGCCACCGCCAAACGCATTACCCTGAACGCGAGCGATCACCGGTTTTGGGCAGGCGTAAATGGCGTTCAACATCAGCGCCAATTCGCCCGCATCTTCACGGTTTTGATCTTCGTCGTAGTCCGCTGCGCGCTTCATCCAGTTGAGATCAGCGCCCGCGCAAAAGCTCTTGCCCTCCGCAGCGATCACGATGACACGAACGTTTTCGTCTTCGCCCAGATCACGAAATGCCTCAATGATTTCGCGAATCATCACTTCGTCGAATGCGTTGTGAACTTCAGGTCGGTTCATTGCGATCATGGCGACGCCGCGTGTGTCGCGTTCAATTTTCAAAGTCGACGGATTCGACTTAGACATGGTTGTACCTCTTCAAAAGTGCTTCGAGTCGCGCCAGCGAAATGCCGTCGTCGCCCTTGGTGTCGAGCAACCACGGCAGTTCTTGCCGAATGATCGACACATTGAGATCTGTCTGGCGCTGCAACACACCCTCAATATCCGACCAATCATGATCCCGCCCCGCGAACGCCTTATAGACAATAAAGTCCTCGGCGCTACATATTCGTAACCCCGCAAAGTCATCTTTACTAGCGCTAAGCGTTGCACGATTGACAGTGGCCTCTTCGTATGGAAACCCAGCCAACCCAACGTCAAGACCAATCCCGTTTTCATGGCGAAGTAGCAACACGCGTGCGCGAATCGCGAACTCACCGGCGTCAGACCGCCGAGGTTGAAAGCGACTCAACAAAGCGTCGATAAACACCGCTTCGTTGCCAAAGCCTGTGAGCAAGGAAACATCCGCGTCTTCGGTGTAGCGAGGTTGTCCCCAGCGCGCGTTCGCAATGCCACCGATAAAACAAAATTCCCAATGCTTCGACAGACAGAACGTCTGCACGTCGAGCGCCGCCTGTACCAGATTGCTAACGACGACCATACGCATAAGCCGAAACAAAGAGCGCGCTCAGGTGTATCAGCTCACTGGGCTTCTCTATTCCTGCCGCCCGTCGGATTTGCGTGCCAAGCGTTAGCCGGTTGAGGGATAGCAGACCGTCAGCATCGTCCATTGCTCGAAGCCGATCAATGTTCTCCGCTTCCAACGCGGCAGACGCAATACGCCAGTAGTGGGCCGGTGATTTCTGGGGCGCCATGTTCATTGGATTACATCCGGAAGACGCCAAACTTCGTATCCTGAATCGGTGCGTTCAAACTCGCTGACAAGCCCAAACCCAGCACGCGTCGCGTGTCCGCCGGGTCGATGATGCCGTCGTCCCACAGCCGCGCCGTGGCGTAATACGGATGACCTTCGCGTTCGTACTTTTCGGTGATGGGAGCCTTGAACGCGGCCTCTTCGTCTTTCGTCCAGGTGCCGTTTTTTGCTTCAATGTTGTCGCGCTTGACCGTGGCCAAAACGCTCGCTGCCTGCTCGCCGCCCATCACGCTGATGCGCGCGTTGGGCCACATCCACAGAAAACGCGGGCTGTAAGCGCGACCACACATGCCGTAATTGCCCGCGCCGAAACTGCCGCCGATGATGACCGTGAATTTCGGCACGTTGGCGCAGGCAACAGCCGTCACCATCTTGGCGCCGTTCCGTGCGATGCCCTCGTTTTCGTATTTGCGGCCGACCATGAAACCGGTAATGTTCTGTAGAAAAACGAGTGGAATCTTCCGCTGACAGCACAGCTCAATGAAGTGCGCGCCCTTGAGCGCCGACTCAGAGAACAGCACGCCGTTATTGGCGATGATGCCCACCGGCATGCCGTAGATTCGTGCAAAACCTGTCACAAGGGTCGTGCCATAGCGAGGTTTGAATTCGTCGAAATCGCTGCCGTCGACGATGCGTGCGATGACTTCGCGAACATCGAATGGTTTGCGTGTATCAACGGGGATGACGCCGTAAAGCTCTTGCGGATCGAATAGCGGTTCGACGCTCTCCGTCATCGCAAGCTGCGTCGGTTTGATCGTGTTCAGATTGGCGACGGCCTGACGTGCGAGACCCAGCGCATGCGCATCGTTTTGTGCGAGCTGATCGGCAACGCCTGACAACCGCGTATGAACGTCGCCACCACCCAGGTCTTCTGCGGTGACAACTTCGCCCGTCGCGGCCTTCACCAGCGGCGGGCCGGCGAGAAAGATCGTTCCATGGTTCTTCACGATGATCGATTCATCGCTCATCGCGGGGACGTAAGCGCCACCGGCCGTGCAGGAGCCCATAACCACTGCGATTTGGGCGATACCCGCTGCGCTCATCGTGGCCTGGTTGTAGAAAATGCGCCCGAAGTGGTCGCGATCCGGGAATACCTCGTCCTGATTCGGCAAATTCGCGCCACCGGAATCGACCAGATAGATGCACGGCAGATTGTTTTGCGCCGCGATTTCCTGCGCGCGCAAATGCTTCTTCACCGTCAACGGGTAATAGGTTCCGCCCTTGACCGTGGCGTCGTTGGCGACGACCACGCACTCGCGACCACTCACGCGACCGATGCCGGTAATGATGCCTGCGCCGGGAGATTCGTTGTTGTACATCTCGTACGCGGCGAGCCCCGAGAGTTCGAGAAACGGCGATCCCGGATCCAGCAGATGTTTCACGCGATCGCGCGGCAACAGCTTGCCGCGACCGGTGTGTTTGGCGCGCGCCGCTTCACCGCCGCCCAGCGCCGTTGCGGCATGTTTGGCGCGCAAGTCGTTCACCAGTGTCTGCATCGCCTGCGTTGAGGCGAGCACGCTGGCATCGCGCGGATTCAGTTTTGACTCAATCGTTGGCATCTAATACTTCCACGCGCCTTTAGTAATCCACGCCTCCACCATCGGCAGACGATCCGCGCCCCAGAACTGTTCGCCATCCACGATGAAAAACGGCGAACCGAAAATGCCTTTGGCAATCGCGGCTTCGACATTCGCTTTTAGTTTGTTCTTGATGTCATCAGATTGCGTGGCGGCGATGACTTCGTCCGCGCTGTAGCCAAGACCCGTCGCAATGTCGCCGATCACGTCAAGTTTGCTGATGTCGCGATCGCCGCGAAAGAAAGCGCGATAGAGTTCAAGCGTGAACTTTTTCGCATGCGCGGGATGTTTCTCCTGCATCCAGAGCACAGCACGCGCAGGGTTCTGTGTGGCAATCGGGAACACACTCGGTGCACGGTATGGAATGCCATAGAACGCCGCGCTACGCCGGAAATCATTCTCCGAATACGGCCCCTTCATCGGGGCCATCGTCAGCGGTTGTCCCCCCGTGGCCTTGAACACAACGCCAAGCAAAATCGGATGCCAGTTCACCGCACGATTGACGCGCATGCCCAGCTCCTCAATCATCTCGGCGGCGAGATAGCCGTACGGTGACGAGAAGTCAAAGTAGAAGTCGATTGCACCGGCCATATCCTGTCCCCTAGATTTCGTAAGCGCCGGACGCGAGGCCGCGACCGATCAGTATTTTTTGAATGTCGCTCGTGCCTTCGTAAATCTGGCACACGCGAACATCGCGATAAATGCGCTCGACCGGGAAGTCCGACACGTAGCCCGAGCCGCCGTGAATCTGGATTGCGTCAGAGCAGATGCGCTCGGCCATTTCGCTGGCAAACAGCTTCGCCATAGCGGCTTGCGTGAGGCACGGCAGCCCCGCGTCTTTGAGGCTCGCGGCATGATGGATTAGCTGTCGCGCGGCTTCGAGTTGCGTTGCCATGTCGGCCAGCTTGAACTGCACAGCTTGGTGCTCGAAAATGGGTTTGCCGAATGCGGCACGCTCGTTGGCGTAACGAAGCGCGGCCTCGAACGCCGCGCGCGCCATACCTACGCTTTGTGAAGCGATCCCAATGCGTCCGCCTTCAAGCCCGGCGAGCGCGATCTTGTAGCCCGCGCCTTCGTCGCCGATGCGCAACGATGCGGGAACGCAGCAGTTTTCAAACGAAATTTGTGCGGTATCGCTCGAATGTTGCCCGAGCTTTTCTTCAATGCGAGCGACGGTGTAGCCCGGCGTTTTTGTCGGCACGATGAACGCGCTGATGCCGCGCTTGCCTGCCGCTTTGTCGGTCACGGCCATGACGATAGCGACGTCCGCATTTTTGCCTGAGGTGATGAACTGCTTGACGCCGTTCAACACGTAATGATCGCCGTCGAGCGTTGCCTTGGTGCGCAGGTCTGCGGCGTCGGAGCCCGCGTGCGGTTCGGTCAGGCAGAACGCGCCGAGCATCTCGCCGCGCGCAAGTGGCACGAGCCAGTCACGCTTTTGCTGTTCGTTCGCGAAGCTCATCATGATCGAGCAGACGGGACAGTTGTTGACCGATACCACCGTGCTGGTGCCGCCATCACCCGCAGCAATTTCTTCAAGGATGATGGCGAGGGACGTGTAGTCGAGCCCCGCGCCGCCGTATTCATCAGGCACCGCGATGCCATAGCAACCGAGCTCGGCCAGGCCCTTCAATTCCGCCGCAGGAAAGTGATGCGCCTTGTCCCACGCGGCCGCCTTCGGCGCGATCTGTTCTTGCACGTACGCGCGCACGCTGTCGCGCACCATGCGTTGATCTTCAGTGAGCAGCATTGCGGTTCATCCGTTGAATATCTTCTTCAAATTGGGTGGCAAGAATCACGCGCTGCCCATGCTCGGTGCGCATCAGGTTGTAACCCGTCTTGAAGGATTGCATGATTGATCCGTCCCGCCGATGCAGCGTCCACTGCACGACGGTGAACGCGTGATTGACGCCCATTGATTCGCAGCGATCAACGACACATTCGGCGTGCGAATAATCGTCGTTGCGATAGGCGTCGCACAACGCATGCATATTGGCGCGCATCGGCGCGTCCGTCGACCACAGCGTGTACGCCGCAAAATCTCCGCCGCGAGCCGGATGCGTGATGCCGCTTTGCGTGTGCCACAAATCAGCAACCGCGTTCGCATCGAGACGATTGAACTGGTCGCAATAGGTTTCAAAAAATAGCTGGACTTCGGCGGCACTCATGTTGCTACTTTCGCTCCACTATTTCGACCGGCAAGCCTGCCGCTTTCCAAGCCGTGAATCCGCCGCTCATGTGGGCGACTTTTGCGAGCCCCATGTCCTGAAACATCTTCGCTTCGAGCGCCGAGCGCCACGCGCCAGCGCAGTACAGTACGAAGCGTTTGTTGCTGGCATAAACCGGCTTGTGATACGGGCTTGTTGGGTCGATCCAGAATTCATTCATGCCGCGCGGCGAATGGATGGCACCGGGAATTTTTCCTTCGCGCCAGAGTTCACGCACGTCCCGTATGTCGACGATCACCGTGTTCGGATCCTCCATGGCGGCGCGCATTTCGTCGAACGACAGCGTCGTGATTTCGCGCTCGGCGGCGGCGACGAGTTCGGCGGCGCTACGCATGATTGGGCACGTCCGAAGAGACAATCAACTTTAACTTGAAACCAAGCCCATATGCGGGCAAGGCGGTCAAATGGGCTAAAGTCGATTTCATGCGATTTACTGCGTTAGCCCCAATGCGGCGGCGGTTTTATTAAAAAGCTGTTGTTTCCAGCGTGTCGTCAATGTGGCTCTACCAGGGGATCAACGCCCCCGTGTTGTCGTACAGCCCGCCATGCAGGTCAGATGCTTTGTCTATCACGTGGCGCATGCCGGCGACGCTCTCAGTCGGCGTCAGTGACGCCTGCGGGCCACCCATGTCGGTGCGCACCCAGCCAGGATGCAGCGCCAGAACGCGAACGCCTTTTTTGCCAAGTTCAAGCGAGGCCGCTTTGACCACCGCGTTCAACGCCGCTTTGCTGGCGCGATAAGCGATGCCCGATGCGCTGCTCATCGTCGAAATCGAACCCATGCGCGACGACATGAAAACCATCGCGCCGCGCGCGCGCGCCACATTGTCCGCGAACGCGAGCGTGAGCCGCAGCGGCCCGAGCACATTGGTGCGCATGACGAGATCAAAGTCCTCGGTCGGCATGTCGGTGAGACCATCGGTGCGCGGGCCATACACGCCCGCGTTGCAAATCATCACATCAATCGATTCGTCTTTGAGCTTCTCGGCGAGCGAGTCGATCGACGACGAGGTGCTAGTGTCGAGGGCCTCAATGCGCACGCCGACGCGGCGCAATTCTGCCGCCTCAGCGGGACGGCGACACGTGGCGATGACGTCATAGCCATCGCCCGCGTACTGTTTCGCAAATTCAAGCCCGAGGCCGCGATTGGCCCCAATTACGAGAACAGTTTTCGCCATTGCTTTCTCTTGCCTTGAACTAGATCATCTCAATGGCCATGGCGATGCCTTCGCCACCGCCAATGCACAACGCCGCCACGCCTTTTTTGCCGCCGGTTTTCTTCAACGCGCCGATCAGCGTAACGATGATGCGAGCGCCGGACGCGCCAATCGGGTGACCCAAGGCGCAGGCACCGCCGTGAATGTTCACCTTGTCGTGCGGAATGTCGAACTCTTTCATCGCGGCCATGGTGACCGTGGCGAAAGCTTCATTGATCTCGAACAGATCGACGTCTTTCGCTGTCCAGCCGGTTTTCTTGAACACGTTGTTGATCGCGCCGACCGGAGCCGTCGTAAACCATTCCGGCTCGTGGCTGTGCTCGGCGTGAGCGACGATTTTGGCGATTGGGGTGAGGCCGAGTTCCTTCGCCTTCGAGAGCTTCATTACGACCAATGCGGCTGCGCCATCGGAGATCGAAGAAGCGTTCGCCGCAGTGATCGTGCCGTCTTTGGTGAATGCGGGTTTCAGGCCGGGAATCTTGTCGAGTTTGGCTTTGGGCGGTTGCTCATCGATCTCAATCACGGTGTCGCCAGCGCGACCTTTGACCGTCACCGGGGCGACTTCCCACTTGAATGCACCGCTCGCCGTCGCGGCCTTCGCGCGCTCGGTCGAAGCAATGGCGAATGCGTCTTGCGACTCACGCGTGAATTCGTATTTCTTCACGCAGTTTTCAGCGTGTACGCCCATCGCCTTGCGGTCGTAGGCATCTTCCAGACCATCGGTGGCCATGTGGTCGAGCATTTGCACTGCGCCGTAGCGATAGCCAGCACGCGATTTCGGCAACATGTGCGGCGCGTTGGTCATCGATTCCATGCCGCCCGCGACGACGATTTCGCGCGTTCCGGCCATGATTTCGTCATGCGCCAGTTGCGTGGCTTTCATGCCCGAGCCACACATTTTGGTGAGGGTGACAGCGGCAGCGCCTTTGGGCAAACCAGCTTTCAATGTGGCCTGACGCGCAGGGGCCTGACCCTGACCGGCGATCAGGCAATTGCCCATGATCACTTCTTCCACTTGCTCGGGCTTCAGCCCGGCGCGCTCAACTGCGGCCTTGATCGCGACTGCGCCAAGATCGGAAGCCGACAGTGACGCGAAGTCGCCCATCATTCCGCCCATGGGCGTACGCACTGCACTAACGATGACTACGGGATCCGACATGATGTTCTCTCCAGAGAAATTTTGATTGCGTATTTTGGTTGTGCGAGCCCAGTGTGTTTAACACTTCACGGACGGCGGGCGATCCAGATACTCCATTGTGACGCAAATGCGCCGATGACGCCGCCCATCAACGCAGCCAGGGTAATGCCTGCGAGGGACAGCCGTGTGGCGCTCATGGCGATAGCCAGAGCAGCCGCTCCTATCAATATTTGCAGAAATAGCTTTCCCTTTGCTGACCAGGGCCGGTTTTGCAAGGCAATCGCCATCCCAAACCACGCCAGCGCAACGCCCAGCCAGATCAACAGGCGACCAGGCATCGGCAGCGCGGCGTAAGCCAGCATGCCCGAAATCATCAGAAAAAAGCCAAGCAACATCCAGTGGTTGCGGGTCATGATGGCTGCCCCGGTGCGCTTGAAAGGCTGGGAACGCTGGGCGCAATGGCTTCTCCGGCGCGCGACTCAATGGCGTTCAGTGCCCGTGCAGACACCGTGTCCACGTCGTCCGGTCCGGTCAAATCAATGTCCAGCGTGCGCAACAGCCCGTCCTCGATGCCGTAAACGCAGCCATGAACCGTCAGCGTCTGCCCGCGCAACCAGGCGTCCTGCACGACCGTGGTTCGCGCCACGTTGACGACCTGTTCGGCCACATGCAATTCACACAGGCGGCGCAGCTTGGCTTCACGCCCCTCAATGGCATGCAGGCTGGCGCGATGCGCCTCGACCGTGTCGCGCACGTGTTGCAACCAGTTATCCACCACGCCAAGACGCAGATTGTCGTAGGCCGCCGCGATACCGCCGCAGCCGTAGTGGCCCACCAGCAGCACATGCTTCACCTTGAGAATCTCCACTGCGAAGTGCAGCACTGAGAGGCAGTTCAGGTCGCTATGCGCCACCACGTTCGCCACGTTGCGATGCACGAAGACATCACCCGGCGGCAAACCGATGATCTGGTTGGCCGGTACGCGCGAATCGGAACAGCCGATCCACAGGTATTCCGGGGCCTGCTGGTGCTTGAGGCGCTCGAAGAATTGCGGATCGTCGCGCAGGACGCCGTCAACCCAGGCACGGTTGTTGGCGAAAAGCTGGGCGAGAGAATGGGGTGCTGGCAAGGTGTGGGCG
>JANXUB010000100.1 GCA_025352105.1 Burkholderiales bacterium
GGCAAGGTGTTGATTGCGGGGGGTATGCTGTCCGGGGGCGCTACCAGCGAGCTCTACGACCCGATCAGCAACACCTGGAGCGCCGCCGCGTCTATGACCCAGTCGCGCTACTCACACAGTATGACCCGCTTGATCGACGGCACCGTGCTGGTGGCGGGCGGCTATTTCGGCAGCTCGACCATATTGGCCAGCAGCGAAGTTTACGACCCCGTCGCAAACGCGTGGACGGCTACCGGGTCGCTCGCAGTAGAGTCGCGCGGCCTGCATTCAGCCACGCTGCTCCCAAGCGGCAAGGTGCTGGTCACGGGGGGCTATCGCAGCGGGTATATCAGTAGCGCAGAAATCTATTCACCCACGGTTGCGGCGAACGCCACGTGCAGGCCCGACATCGACGGCGACGGCTTTGTGGCCGCCACCACCGACGTGCTGATTTTGGCGCGCGTAGCGCTGGGCATGACTGGCAGCACCGTGCTCAACGGCATCACGCTACCAGCCACCGCCACTCGCAACACCTGGCCGCTGATTCGCGACTATCTGGTGACGCAGTGCGGGTTTAGTTTGCCGTAGTACCGGGCATTGCGATGCAAGCGTGAGCCCGTCCTCGAAAGCACGGCTTACTGGTGTTTTATGAAGGAACCATTGTCATGAGTTTTCGCAGTTTTGTAATCACCGTCACCTTGCTGATGTGTAACGCGCCGGTATGCGCGACCACCGGCCTACCAGGCACGCTGGATGCGTTCTGGAACACCGGCGGCGCGCTGCCCGGCAAAGCGATCACGGCCATCGGTGGCGGCAATGATATTGCTGTTGCGGCGGTCTTGCAGCCCGATGGCAAAGTCGTGCTCGCGGGCAATTGCGTCAACACGCCTGGCAGCGGCAACATGTTTTGCCTCGCGCGCTACAAGGCCGACGGCACGCTTGACACGACCTTCAACGGCACCGGAAAAGTCACCACCGTATTGCCCAACGGCAACAGCAAATTGAACGCGATGGCGTTGCAGGGCGACGGCAAAATCGTAGTGGCCGGTATCAATTGCCAAATTGCGTTTAGCGCCCGTTTCTGTGCGGTTCGCTACAACGCCGATGGATCACTCGACCTAAGCTTTAACGGCACGGGTATAGCGATAGCGCAGATTCAAGCGACCTTAGCAGACGAAAACGCCAACGCCGTGGCGGTGCAGCGCGACGGCAAGATTGTTCTGGCAGGCTTCTGCAACGCACAGTTTGCGACAAATTTCTGCGCGGTGCGGTTCAACCCAAATGGTTCCCTCGACACGTCATTCACGATAGTCACTAAGGTGCATTTGTTTGATTTTGCCAACAGCATCGGATTGCAAACTGACGGAAAAATCGTCATTGCAGGTAGCTGTACGGACAGCAGCATGTATGTCTTTTGTGCCGCTCGGTACAACGCCAACGGCACGCTGGATTTGAGCTTTAATGGCACGGGGATCGTCTTAACTTACATAGGGCCAAATGGCTCGCTCGCGCATGCTGCGGCCATGCAGCCCGACGGCAAGCTTGTGATGGTGGGTGAGTGCATCCAGTCATCATCAAGCTTATTTTGTGCTAGTCGCTACACCGTGGGTGGATTGCCAGACACCACGTTTAACGCAACTGGCAATTTGTTGGTCGCAACCAGCGGAGGCAATTACGGCAAGGCCGTGGCGATCCAGCCTGACGGCAAGATTTTGATCTCCGGGATTTGCACCACGCCCTCACCGTCGGACGTCCTTTGTGTTGTGCGACTGAACTCTGATGGCTCTCTCGACAAGAGCTTCAAGGGCGGGCTCGCAAGCGTTCAGGCGGGCGGCCCCGGCGAAGTGGCCAACGCAGTCCTCATTCAACCAGACGGCAAGATCGTACTCGCTGGTGCGTGCAACAACGGCAGCAATCTGGATTTCTGCGCGCTGCGTTTTGAAGGCGGCCCATTCGGCTATCAAAACTGCAAGCCTGATATTGACGGCGACGGCGCATTTCTCGCCACCACTGACGCGCTGATTTACACCCGCATCGCGCTCGGCATCACCGGCAACGCAGTCATCAACGGCATCACGTTTCCAGCCACAGCCACCCGCAACACCTGGCCGCTGATTCGCGACTATCTGACGGCGCAGTGCGGGTTGAGTTTGCCGTAGCGAATTCGCAATTTCGAGCCGTGGGACCTGCGTGTCCACCATCCAATCCGTGCAGCACGTTTGGCACTCGTCTCGTCGATTAACACAACAACGATTAAAGGCGCATCGCAAAAAATTGGCTCTCGGCCTGTTTGCGCCGTGATCGCCGCGTCAGCGCCCGAGATTTACTACGCAGCATTGCAAGTTAATTTTTTGCACGACAGCACATGAAGACCACGAAAAAATCGAAATCTAAAACGCCGTCAACACCCGAACCGAAATTGCCAAAACCCGGTTCGCTGATGGCACCTTTCTGGAGCTCGCATGACGATATCGCGCCCGCGCTTGCGCCTGCGCAAAAGGTGTCAATTCGCTACGTCGTTCTCGACGTTGCCCGTCACGGCCTGCCGTTGCTGTCGCTCTATTTTCTGAACCGCAGCATCCCAAGTTATCTGCTGTTGACTGCGTTCAATTTGGCGTTGGGTTTGATGGTGATACTCGTCACGACGCGTGACCCGACCGACATGACCAGCGTTGATCCGCGCTCGCGCTGGTCGATCATGTTGCTTGCGGATCTGCTGTTCTGTGCGCTTGTGCTCGCGGTGCCCGCGGCCGTGATTACCGTGCCGTTAATCGCGCCCGCGTTCTACTTAGGATTATTCGCTGGCGTCGACTGGCAGACGGTGGTCTTTCGCAACACATTTTTGGTACTGGCTGGCGGCGCGGCGCTGATCGCGGGCGGTCGCGCGCAGCGCGCCTTTCTCGCCAACGTCGTGGTCGGTACCGTCGGTGGCTCGCGTTACTCCGCGCCGGTGATTGGCAATATCGCCGAGGATCGCAGCCGCTCCAAGGGTGCCTACGCGGCGCAACTCACCTTAATTGCGACCTTTGTGGTGCTGTGCTACGTGATGCTGACGTTCAGTACTGAAAGCGTTTATGTGCTGCCCATTATTTATTGCCTGCTGCTGGTTTTCTACGACGCGCGACCGGACTTGGCGCGGCGAGTTTTCCCGCAATTGTGGCGATAGGTGCGCTCGCTTGCGGTGTGTTTCGTACTCATTGCTACATGCATGTTCGACGCGAAGACCAATGCCGATCAAGCTGCGAGGCGATCCGCGTTGTTCTTTGCACAATAATTTTTTGTGATCTAGGTGTACGCGACGCACGACTAACGTTGGTCATCGGATCACTAAAACATGTCCGATCACGGCATTGCACCCTAATCCCACGCCCCACTCAATCGGAGAACAGTCATGGTCACACCTGTCGTAGTAGGTTCTGGTAGTCAGCACCTTTTTTTCTGGAATGTATCGGCCAATGTTGGCGCGAAATCGCCCAACAGGCCTGACGATGTGCAATTGGTACAGTTGGGCTACGCGTGCGCTGCCTATGACACGTTCTACGACGCTGCCCTTCGGGCAACCTTTGCTTCCGTCATCCCTGGTGGGCCGTACTTCGGGCAAGAAAACGAACCGCTGACGCGCGCCATTCGTGCCCACGAGAAGCAGCGCGGCGGCTCGCAGGACGGTCACGTGAGCGTACCGAATTCGCTAACCAATGCGTCCTACGACGGCGGCGCACACACGTTCCTGATCGTGAGCCTCAACTATCAATTGAGAAGACAACTGCCCGGTAATTTCCCGCGTCTCGATAAACACCCACGATGCCCGCCGCTAATCAGAGCTGCGGTCAATGCTGCGTGCAGTTGAGCTGATGTCGATCTACGTGAATGTTTACAGCTTTCCTATGAAACGCTTATTTTGTATGGGCCAAGCGGTCATTTCGTAAGAAGTCAACTTTTACAAAAAAATAGCCTAAGCCCAATTGCATTGGTTGTTTCACGCAAAAGCTGCTCTGTTTCTTAGCGCATTGAATGCATCCGTATCGGAGACGCGCTGATAGCTTCCCTGCGCGATTCCGTCGATGTGCCACGGCCCAATCGCGACACGAATCAATCGCAGCGTAGGCAGACCAACCGCCGCAGTCATGCGCCTTACCTGACGATTGCGCCCCTCGCTGATGGTCACCTCAATCCAGCTATCGGGCACGAGCTTGCGCACCCGGATCGGCGGCACACGCGGCCACGGCTCGGACAGGTCTTGTGCGACGCGACACGTTGCCGGGCCTGTCGGGCCGTCGTTCAGCATCACGCCGCGCGCCAGTTGTTTCGCCTGATCGTCGGTGGCGACACCTTCCACCTGCACCCAATAGGTCTTAGTCACAGTCGAACGGTCACCCGCAATCGCTGCCTGCAAATTGCCATTGTCAGTGAGCAGCAGCAACCCCTCACTGTCGGCATCAAGTCGCCCTGCCGCGTACACGTCAGGAATATCAATGTAATCGGCCAGCGTGCGCCATTTGCCGCCGTCGCTCGTGAATTGCGACAGCACGCCGTAAGGTTTGTTGAAGAGCACAAGCATCGTACCGACGATGCTACTTTGCCCCCGGTTTCCAGCGACTGAGCATTAGCGCATTGGTCACGACGCTCACCGAGCTCATCGCCATCGCGGCACCCGCCATCACCGGGCTCAGATAACCGAACGCCGCCAGCGGAATGCCCGCCACGTTGTACGCAAACGCCCAAAACAAGTTTTGCCGAATCTTGGCGACGGTTCTGCGCGAGATTTCCAGCGCGCCCGCCACGAGCGCTACATCGCCACGCATGAGCGTAATCGCTGCCGCATGCATGGCAACGTCGGTGCCCGTGCCCATCGCGATGCCTACGTCCGCCGCCGCCAGCGCGGGTGCATCGTTGACGCCGTCACCGACCATCGCCACCGTGTGTCCGCCTGCCTTCAGCGCTGCAACCTTCGCCGCCTTGTCGCCCGGCAAGACCTCAGCCATGACCTCATCATCGGTGAGCCCCAAACGACCCGCCATCGCGAGCGCAGAGCCCTTGTTGTCGCCCGAGATCATCACAATGCGGATGCCCAGTTTGCGCAGCTCGGACAGCGCCTCTTTTGCGCCGGGTTTGGGTTCGTCGCCAAACGCAAGCAACCCAACAAGGTGCAACGTGCCGTTGCTTCGCCGCGCCACCCCAGAAACCGTCGAGCCCTCGGCCTGCAATGCCTGCGCCCGTTCGGCCAGTTCGCCCAGTGGCAGCTTCAACTCCTCCATCCAGCGCAAGCTGCCGATCAGCCAGTCCGCCCCCCCGATTGCGCCTTCGGTGCCGCGTCCGGGAACGGCATGCACGTCGACTGCGATTGTGTCAGCGGGCAGGCCACGTTCGATGGCTGCCGCGACCACGGCGCGTGCGAGCGGATGTTCGCTACCGCGCTGTACCGTCCCAGCGTTGCGCAGCATTTCATCTTCAGTCGAGCCACTGGCCGCAACAACCGCCGTCAATCGCGGCTGCCCCACAGTCAGCGTGCCCGTCTTGTCAAAAGCGACCACGTCAACCTTGTGCGCCAGCTCCAGCGCCTGCACATCCTTGATCAAAATGCCCTGTTTCGCGGCCACACCCGTCCCCGCCATGATCGCGGCGGGCGTCGCGAGCCCCAGCGCGCACGGACAGGCAATCACCAGTACGGCGACCGCGTGAATCAGCGCAACCTCCCAGCTTCCGCCGTACCACCACCAGCCAATAAGCGTGACAAGCGCGAGCACCAGCACCACCGGTACGAACACCGCAGCCACTTGATCCACCAGCCGCTGAATCGGAGCCTTCGCTGTCTGCGCATCTTCAACCAGACGGATGATGTGCGCGAGCACCGTTTCGCTGCCGGTTGCGGTCACGGTCAGGGTCACGCGACCATCACCGTTAATGCTGCCGCCGGTGAGCTTGTCACCAGCGGATTTTTCAACGGGCAGCGGCTCGCCGGTGAGCATCGATTCGTCTACCTGTGTGCGCCCTTCGGCGAGTAGCCCGTCCGCCGGGAAACGCTCACCGGGCCGCACGACAATCGTGTCGCCACTGATCAACTCGGCCACCGGCACATCCACCTCGACACCCGCGCGCTTGATCACATGCGCGATCTCGGGCCGCAGCGCATGCAGCGCACGGATGGCCGACGTGGTCTGCCGCTTGGCGCGCGCCTCCAGCCATTTGCCGAGCAGCACCAGCGTCACCACCACCGCCGAACCTTCGAAGTAAAGATGCACCATCGTGTCCGGCTTGGCGCTGAGCCACAGCCACATCGACAGGCCCCAACCCGCCGAGGTGCCGATGGCGACCAGCAAATCCATGTTGCCGGTCAATGCCTTGAGCGCGCTCCAGCCGGACTTGTAGAAGCGCGCACCGAGAATGAACTGCACGGGCGTGGCCAGCATGAACTGAATCCACGCGGGCAACATCCAGTGTTTGCCAAACAGGTCACCAATCATCGGTAACACCAGCGGTGCGGAGAGCACGAGGCCGATGGCGACCGGCATGAAACCCGTCCAACGGGATTCGTTGTCAACGTCATCTGCCTGCGCCGCAGTTCGCGGCTCGTAGCCCGCGTCACGCACTGCACGGCGTAACCGACCGTCGCTGGCAAGTGCGGGATCAAACGTTACGCGTGCCGATTCAGTCGCCAGATTCACTGTGGCCTGCTGCACGCCGGGCAACTTCTTCAGCGCCCCTTCCACGCGCATCACGCATGACGCACAGGTCATGCCGCCAATCGAGATGTCATCGGTCGCGAGCGTTGCGCCAGCAGCCGTGATCGGCGCGGCCACTTGTTCTGGGAGAGTATCGGTAGTCATTAGTAGAGCCTAAACCTTCCCATCATGGCAAAGTCAAGCGATAAGCGGGTCTGTGGGATGCAGTTGATCCTGATCAAGTAAATAGTGTTCAGATTCTCTTGACCTTTCCATCATGGTAAGGTTCAGACTATGCTGCATTGGAACGGTCAATCGACCAATCCGCGCAAACACGAGGAAACACCATGCACCAGGTATTGAATGTTCAGGGAATGACCTGCGGACACTGCGAACGCGCCGTCACCGAGGCCGTGAAAACGGTTGATCCGCAAGCGACTGTCAAAATCGATCTCGCCACCGGCATCGTAGAAATCGACAGCACACAACCGCGCGCTGCGCTCGCCAACGCTATCACCGAAGAGGGTTATATCGTGCAGGCAGAAAAAGTTGCCGCGGATGCGAAGTGTGGTGGTTGCGGCGGCAAATGTTCCTGTGGCTGAGTACGCAACGCCCGTCAACATAGGCGATGCGTCCAAGCGCTCCGGCGTGAGCGCCAAGATGATTCGTCACTACGAATCGTTGAATCTGCTCGCCAGCGTCGCTCGCAGCGACAACGGTTACCGGAAGTACAGCGAGCGCGACATTCACACGCTGCGCTTCATCAAGCGCGCCCGCGATCTTGGCTTCTCAATGGCCGAAATCGCGGAGCTGGTAAACCTGTGGCTCAACCGCCGCCGCGCAAGCGCCAGCGTCAAACGCATCGCGCAAGCGCACTCGGACGATCTAACCCGACGCATCGGTGAGATGCAGGCGATGCAGCAGGCGCTGACGAATTTGATTCATTGCTGTCACGGCGATCAACGGCCAGACTGCCCGATATTGGAGGATTTGGCGGGAAGCAGCAAGGCGTAGGCTGTGTTGGAAACCCAGCCGGGCGTCACGTGTTCCAGAGTGCTGGGTCTAGACCCAGCCTACGAGCTAGCGCAAGTGCATCACCAAGAGTTTCATACCAAGGAAAAGGTCAATGGCCATCAGAACTAATCCTATGGCAAATAGAGCCCAAATCATCGTTGGAACCGCAGCCAGCGAGGTCACGCTCAAAGTAGCCGTACGTACGAAAAGGGACTCTGTAACTGCTGCGAGAAAGCCAGTGTCAATAAACATTCCAAGCGACACGAGAATTGGTTTGTCTCGGATACGCGTCCACAACCAGTGTGCTGTCTGTCCTTCAAACATTCTTTTACCCCTATATTGCTCGAATGCTACAGCTTGATGCTGTACAAAGCAGCAATCATTGCCAATAATGCCGTGAAGTTGCTAAATAATCCTAAAACCGCAAATCGCAGCTTTGGGCGCGTATGTAACTCGTCGAAATGCTTGTGCAAGTTAGTGACCAAAAGCAACACTACAGCCACTAAAACCCCAAGATATATCAATTCGATAGTCTTTGCCGCATCAAACCGACCAGAGGTCGCGGCGCTCAGAACAGACCCTACTGCACTCAGACTTAGCTCACTTCCGAAAAACCAAGCCTCCGCGTTTCGAAGACCGTCCTTAAACTGAAGCGAGCGGAGCATAACTCCAACGATGAGTAGCGCAAGTGGCCCAGTGACGAACAGATACGAATGCAGTGTGGATAACATGGGCCGGGATTGTAGCGATTAACCCTGATACAGAAACGTTCACCTTTTCGCCGGCGGCAAATCCGTACAAACCCCTTCCCATACCTCCGCCGCCATCCCTACACTCTCACCCAGCGTCGGATGCGGGTGAATGGTCTTGGCGATGTCGATACCGTCTGCGCCCATTTCTACGGCCAGGCACACTTCGCCAATCAAGTCGCCCGCATGCGTGCCGACGATGCCGCCGCCGATGATGCGATGGGTTTCGTCGTCAAAGATGAGCTTGGTGAAGCCTTCATCGCGGCCATTGGCAATTGCGCGACCGCTGGCGGCCCATGGGAATTTGCCGACTGAGTATTTGATGCCTTGCGCTTTGCATTCGTCCTCGGTCTTGCCAGCCCAGGCGACCTCGGGGTCGGTGTAGGCGACGCTTGGGATTTGTCGTGCGTCAAAGTACGATTTTTCACCGTGAGCGGCTTCGGCTGCGACGTGGCCTTCGTGCACGGCTTTGTGCGCGAGCATCGGGTTGCCGACGATGTCGCCGATGGCGAAGATGTGCGGCACGTTGGTGCGCATCTGTTTGTCAACGTTGATGAAGCCGCGATCTGTGACTGCCACACCCGCTGCTTCAGCGCTGATCTTTTTGCCATTTGGCGAGCGACCGACTGCGACGAGCACGAGGTCGTAGCGTTGCGCCTCTTTCGGTGCTTTTTCACCTTCGAAGCTGACGTAGATGCCGTCCTTCTTCGCTTCTGCGCCAACGGTTTTCGTCTTCAACATCATGTTGTCGAAGCGTGGCGCGTTGACTTTTTCCCAGACCTTGACGAGGTCTTTGTCGGCACCGGCCATCACGCCGTCCATCATTTCGACGACGTCGATGCGTGCGCCGAGCGACGAATACACCGTGGCCATTTCAAGCCCGATGATGCCGCCGCCGATGACCAGCATGCGCTGGGGTTTGACGTCGAGCAGCAGCGCACCTGTAGAGTCCACCACACGTGGGTCTTCTGGCATGAACGGCAGCTTCACGGCTTGCGAGCCCGCAGCAATGATGCATTTCTGGAACTTGACGACTTTCTTCTCGCCGGTCATGTCCCACGACGTGCCGCTGGTGACTTCGACTTCGATGTGATTGGCATCAAGGAATTTGCCGACGCCACGAACGACGTCAACCTTGCGCGCTTTAGCCATCCCCGTGAGGCCGCCTGTGAGTTTTTTCACCACGCCATTTTTGAAGTCGCGCAGCTTGTCAATCTCAACCACGGGCTCGCCATACGAGATGCCGTGCTTGGCCAGCAATTTCACTTCGTCCATGATGGACGCCGTGTGCAACAACGCTTTTGACGGGATGCAACCGACGTTGAGGCAGACACCGCCGAGCGTGGAGTAGCGCTCAATCAGCACAGTGTTCATGCCGAGATCGGCTGCACGGAAAGCGGCGCTGTAGCCACCGGGGCCAGCACCGAGCACAACCATTTCGCATTCGATGTCGGCTTTGCCGGTGTAGGCGCCCGCCGCTACCGGACTGACCCCCTCTCCCTTGACGGGAGAGGGTTGGGGTGAGGGTGATGGTTGCGGAGTAGTAATGCTGGCCTTGCTGCCACCCGCCCCCTCACCCCCGCCCTCTCCCGCGAGGGGAGAGGGGGTAGAACCTTGTGCTGCTCCCACTTCAATCACCGCCACCACTGTTCCCATGCTCACCTTGTCACCCAGCTTGACGCGAATTTCCTTCACCACGCCTGCTGCATCAGCAGGCACTTCCATCGTAGCTTTGTCTGATTCAAGCGTGACGAGCGATTGCTCCTTGGCCACGGTGTCGCCCACCTTCACCAATACTTCGATGACGGGGATGTCTGAGTAGTCACCGATGTCGGGGACTTTGAGTTCCACGGTACTCATAGCGCGATCCTGCGGAAATCGGCGAGCAGCGCGCCCAGATACGCATTGAATCTCGCAGCAGAAGCGCCGTCGATGACGCGATGATCGTACGAGAGCGACAATGGCAGGATGAGCTTCGGCGTGAACTCCTTGCCGTTCCACTTCGGCTTGATTTCGCCGCGTGAAAGGCCGAGGATTGCGACTTCCGGCGCATTGATGATGGGCGAGAACGCCGTGCCACCAATGCCACCTAGCGAGCTGATCGAGAAGCAGCCGCCCTGCATGTCGGACGGGCCGAGCTTGCCTTCGCGCGCTTTGAGCGACAACTCGGTCATCTCTTTGGCGATTTGCATGATGCCTTTTTGATCGGCATTTTTCAGCACCGGAACGACGAGGCCGTTCGGTGTATCGGCCGCGAAGCCGATGTTGAAATATTTTTTGTAGACGAGGTTGTCGCCGTCGAGTGAAGCGTTGAAGTCCGGGAACTTCTTCAGCGCCGCGACGCTTGCCTTGATCACAAACGCGAGCATCGTCATCTTGGTGCCGCTCTTTTCGTTTTCCTTGTTCAACTGAACGCGGAAAGCTTCGAGCTCGGTGATGTCGCATTCGTCATGATTGGTGACGTGCGGAATCATCACCCAGTTGCGATGCAGGTTCGCGCCAGAGATCTTCTTGATACGCGATAGCGGTTTGGCTTCGACTTCGCCGAACTTGGTGAAGTCCACCTTCGGCCACGGCAGCAAACCGAGCGCCGCACCGGAATCGCCAGTGCTAGCAGCAGCAACTGCGGGCGGTGCAGACATCACGCCTTTGACGAAACTCTGCACGTCTTCCAGCAGCACACGATTTCTCGGGCCGGTAGCTTTTACGCGCCCGAGATCAACACCGAGTTCGCGTGCGAACTTGCGGATGGACGGGGAGGCGTGGGCTTTGCTGAAACTGGCTTCGTCGATTGCGCCGGTGGCAGCGGTTGTGGCCACCGGTTTGGCCCCTTCTCCCCTTGCGGGAGAAGGTTGGGATGAGGGGTTGGGTTGCGGAGTAGCAACGACGGCCTTAGCGCCACCGGCCCCCTCACCCCCGCCCTCTCCCGCGAGGGGAGAGGGGGTAGACGCTGCTGTTGCCGCTGCTGCAACGACAACCACCACCGCACCTTCAGAAACCTTGTCACCCAGCTTGACCTTGATTTCTTTGACGACACCCGCAACCGTCGACGGAACCTCCATCGTCGCCTTGTCGGATTCGAGCGTGACGAGGGACTGCTCGACCTTCACCGTATCGCCGACTTTGACGAGGATTTCGATAACCGGAATATCCGAGAAGTCGCCGATGTCGGGCACCTTCACGTCAACGCTGCCTCCAGAAGTTGCAGGCTGTGTACTCTCCGTTCGCCCTGAGCTCGTCGAAGGGCTCGCGGTGGGCGCAGACGCGCTAGCTTGAGCTGGCTTCGATGCAACCGGCGCTTCGACGGGCTCAGCGAGAACGGCTGACGTTTTAATCACCGCCACCACAGTCCCCATGCTGCATTTGTCGCCGAGCTTGACGCGCAGTTCCTTGATCACGCCTGCCACGTCGGCAGGCACTTCCATCGTGGCCTTGTCGGATTCGAGGGTGACGATGGATTGTTCTTTAGCGACGGTGTCGCCCACTTTCACCAGAATTTCGATCACCGGAATGTCGGTGAAGTCGCCGATATCCGGTACTTTGAGTTCTTGAGTTGCCATGATCTGTCCCGCTCCTTACACAGTCGTCGGATTGGGTTTGTTCGGATCGATGCCGTACTTCTTGATCGCATCGGCGAGCACCTTGCGCTCGATCACGCCGTCTTCGGCCAGCGCGGTGAGCGCGGCGAGCGTGACGTAAAAACGGTTCACTTCAAAGAAGCGACGCAGGTTATCGCGGCTGTCCGAACGACCGAAGCCGTCGGTGCCGAGCACCTTGAATGTTTTCTTGATGTAGGGACGCACGCTGTCAGCGTAGATGCGCATGTAGTCGGTCGCCGCGATCACGGGACCCGGTTTCGATGCGACGCAGGCAGCAACGTGCGGTACACGAGGCTCGTCCATCGGATGCAGCAGATTCCAGCGTTCGCAATCGATACCGTCGCGGCGCAATTCGTTGAAGCTTGGTGCGCTCCAGATGTCGCTCTCAACTCCCCAATCGTCCCGAAGCAAATCAGCCGCAGCGATCACTTCGCGGAAGATCGTGCCGGAGCCCGTGAGCTGGACGCGCATGCCTTTCTTCTTGTCCTTGCCGCCCTCTTTGAACAGGTACATCCCTTTGATGATGTTCGCTTCGGCACCGACAGGCATGTCCGGATGCGTGTAGTTCTCGTTCATCACGGTGAGGTAGTAGTACTCATCCTTTTGATCGGTGAGCATGCCCTTCACGGCGTGCTGTGTGATGACTGCGACTTCGTACTGGAACGTCGGGTCGTAGGTGCGCACGTTCGGAATCGCGCTGAACCACACGTGCGAGTGGCCGTCTTCGTGTTGCAGGCCTTCGCCATTCAACGTAGTGCGACCCGCAGTGCCGCCAACCAGCAAGCCGCGCGCACGCATGTCGCCCGCTGCCCAGCAGAGATCGCCAATGCGTTGCACGCCGAACATCGAATAAAAAATGTAGACCGGCAGCATCGGCACATTGCTGTTGCTGTAGCTCGTTGCAGCGGCGATCCAGTCGGCCATGCCACCGGCCTCGTTAATGCCTTCCTGCAGAATCTGGCCGTCTTTGGCTTCCTTGTAGAACATCAGCTGATCGGCATCGACCGGTGCGTAGTTCTGGCCCTGCTGGTTCCAGATGCCGAGCTGGCGGAACATACCTTCCATGCCGAAGGTGCGCGATTCATCCGGCACGATTGGCACCACATTACGGCCAATATTTTTGTCTTTGACGAGCGTGTTGAGGATGCGCACAAAGGCCATCGTGGTTGAAATTTCACGCTCACCCGAACCCTTGAGTTGCGACTCAAACGCGGACAGCTCGGGCGTCGGCAGCGACACACTTTTCATGCGACGTTGCGGCAAATAACCACCAAGCGCAGCGCGGCGTTCGCGCATGTATTTGCCTTCCGGCGAATCGGCGGCGGGCTTGAAGTATGGGTAATCCTTGAGGTCTTCGTCCTTCACCGGGATGCCGAAACGATCACGCATCTGCTTGAGCGATTCGATGTCCATCTTCTTCGCCTGATGGGCGATGTTCAGGCCCTCGCCGCTGTGGCCCATGCCGTAGCCCTTCACCGTTTTGGCGAGGATCACGGTTGGCTGGCCCTTGTGCTTGACAGCAGAATCGTAGGCCGCGTAAATCTTGTGCGGATCATGGCCACCACGGTTCAAGCGCCACACGTCATCGTCCGACATGTTGGCGACCATTTCGCGCAGTTGCGGATATTTGCCGAAGAAGTTTTCGCGCACGTAGGCACCGTCGCGCGCCTTCATCACCTGATATTCGCCGTCGACCACTTCTTCCATGCGCTTGACGAGCAGGCCATCTTTATCGCGTGCCAAAAGTTGATCCCAATAGCCGCCCCAGATGAGCTTGAGCACATTCCAGCCTGAGCCACGGAAGTCGCCTTCGAGTTCCTGAATGATCTTGCCGTTGCCGCGCACCGGGCCGTCGAGGCGCTGCAAATTGCAGTTGATGACGAACACCAGGTTGTCGAGCTTTTCGCGGCCCGCCATGCTGATCGCGCCGAGCGATTCCGGCTCATCCATTTCGCCGTCGCCGCAGAACACCCAGACCTTGCGGCCTTCGGTGTTGGCGAGACCGCGCGCATGCAAATATTTCAGGAACCTCGCCTGATAAATGCCCATGAGCGGGCCGAGGCCCATCGACACGGTTGGCAACTGCCAGAAGTCCGGCATCAACCACGGATGCGGGTAACTCGAAATGCCCTTGCCGTCGACTTCTTGACGGAAGTTATCCATCTGATCCTGCGACAGACGGTCGAGCATGAAGGCGCGAGCATACACGCCCGGCGCGCTGTGGCCCTGCACGTACACGAGGTCGCCGCCGTGATCGGCGCTTGGTGCATGCCAGAAGTGATTGAAGCCGACGTCGTACAGCGTCGCAGCCGATGCGAACGAGGAAATATGACCGCCGAGTTCGAGGTCTTTTTTGCCACCACGCAACACCATCATCGCGGCGTTCCAGCGCACGTAGCTGCGCAGACGATGCTCAATCTCATGGTCGCCGGGGCTCTTGGCCTCAAGGTGCGACGGAATGGTGTTCAGGTACGCGGTGTTCGGCGAGAACGGCGCGTTGCCGCCGGTGCGACGCGCCTTGTCGAACAGCGCCTCCAGCAGGTAATGCGCCCGCTCGTAGCCTTCGTTGGCAATAACGCTGTCGAGCGAATCGAGCCAGTCGCTGGTTTCTTTGGGGTCTAAATCACTCGGACCTGATGGGTTTTGCATATCACTCCTCCTTACAGTTTTCGGGTACGCACCGCTCGCTAGCACGACGCCTCACGTCATTGTCGCGCTGGTGCAATGCACAATAAAAAAGGTGCGCTAATCGCACGTCACTACGTTTATCAAGAAAGTGATTGTAACGATAATTCCACATTATGGAAGTGAATTCCATAATTTATTTTCACGCTTTATTCACATTTTTTTGAACAATCAGCTTTTGAAACGACTCCCTGTTTAGCGCGGGCTAGCTGTCAATATGATGACAAGTCGACTTTCAGCGTATTGGGCTTCTAGCCCCTATTAAATGGTACTTTCCTGCAAAAGCCATATGACTGAATCGGGTTTGCGATGAAGCTGAAATTCGCCGCGTTTCTACAATGGACGTTAATATTTTTCGCAGACGAACGTTCTCCGGCGTTCGCTCGCACTCTCTCAAAGGCTTTTTCCATGCGACTTTCCCCTGTCCTCGCCGCTTGCTCGCTGCTCGCCGCCTCGCTCGCTTTCGCGCAGGCTTACCCGACGAAACCGATCAAATTTTTGGTGCCATTCCCAGCGGGCAGTGCGACCGACGTCGTGGCGCGCCAACTCGGCGATGCGATGGGCAAAGAGCTGGGCCAGTCCATCGTCGTTGACAACAAGGCCGGCGCGCTAGGCACGATTGGCGCGAGCGAGGTGAAGAATGCGCCCGCTGACGGCTACACGTTGATGGTGACTACCAGCACCACGCAAGCCGCCGTGGTGAGCCTCTTGAAGAAGGTGCCGTACGACCCCGCAAAAGACTTCACGCCCATCGGCAAAATTGCCACCACGCCGTTCGTGCTCATCACGAACGACAAGGTTCCCGCAACCGATTTGAAGAGCTTCATCGCCTACGTCAAAGCCAACCCCGGCAAGGTACGTTTTGGTCAGGGTTCATCGGGCTCGTGGGTATCGGGATCGCTGTTCGGCTCGATGATTCAGGGCGACATGCAAATGATTCCGTACAAAGGCATTCCGCCTGCGATCACGGACATGCTCGGCGGCTCGATTGAAGTGGTATTCGCTGACCTTGGCAACGCGCAGGCGCAAATCAAGGGCGGCAAGGTCAAGGCGTTTGGCGTGACGAGCCTCAAGCGCTCGGCCGCTTTGCCTGATTTGCCAGCAATTACCGAACAGGTTCCTGGCTATGAATTGGTGCCGTGGTTCGCGCTCGTTGGGCCAGCAAATTTGCCGAAAGAAGTGACGGCAAAACTCTCCGCTGCGATGCTGAAAGTGCTCGCCTATCCCGAGATAAAACAAAAACTGAACGCAGGCGGTTTTGACCTCGATCCAAGTGATGCCGCTGGACTCGCGAAGTTGATTGACTCGGAGGTCAAGCGCTGGGCCCAACTGACCAAAACCGCCAAAATCGAAGCGGAATAACTCGTTGTACGTACAGACAATCGCGACCGTCTCATCCGCACCGCACAGCGTAAACATCGTGTCTAAATCGTAAAAATGGAAACTTTTTGCATCTCTCGGGTCTGACATAAGCAGGGTGCAAATTTTCGCGCTCTGCACTAAAAATCAGTGGAGAGATCATGCAAAAAAATCATTCGGCTCGCTCGCAGAAACGCTCAGCTCTACGCTCGGCATGGGTGCTGCTGGCGGCCAGCGCTGCAATCAGCGGCGCGGGATTTGCCAGCGCGCAGGCCTTCGCGCCGCACGCCTACATTGGCGGCGCTTACGGCGTCACCAAAGCACAGGGCGACTTCAATGGACAAGTCACCAATGCTGCGCTTCAGGGACTCACGGGCGGCAACACACTATCGAACATCAAGAGCGACCGTAGCGACAACGGCGGCAAATTTTTTGCGGGTTATCAATTTCACCGCAATCTTGGCGTTGAATTGAGCTATGTTGACTTTGGCCGATTTAACGGCGGCTACCAATTTTCGGGGCCAAATTCATTCACCCGACAGTACGTCGCAAACTGGCGTGCCGACGGCGTCGCGCTTGATCTGGTGGCCGCTATAGAGGTGATGCCAAAGCTCTCACTCACGGGCCGTGTCGGCATGATGCGCAGCTCGTTGAAGTACAGCCACGACACCGTGCCGTCCGGCCTTGACTCATTCAGCGCGCCGACCGATCATCAAACCCGCCCACACTTCGGGCTCGGCGTTAGTTATGACATCACGCCAGCCATCGGTGCGCAGCTTGGCTGGGAGCGCACCAGCGGCGTTGGACGCAATTTCAGTTTCACCTCCGCCGATCCGGATCGCTCGAACGGCAAGTTGAACTACGACCTGGTATCGCTCGGCTTGACCTACCGCTTCCGCTAGGCAGACGCGACCACGCGGCGGCAATCCCGTAAGCAGGTCTGGATACACGAGAGTTAAGCGTTACCATTCACTCGTGAACGCGATATCCGAACCTGTTGAGCCTTTTTTGCCGCCCGCATTGCGCAGCAAAATCTCCTTCGTGCTGCACGGCGTGGCGGCTGCGCCGGGCATCGCGATTGCGCGCGCACAGCTGGTTTCACATGCCACGCTGGAGGTCGCACATTACGACATCGCGCCTGAGCAAGTCGAGGCGGAGCTTCAGCGTTTTGATACGGCGTTAACGACAGTGCGGCAGCAATTCGAGGCGCTGCACGAGCGCATGAAGAGCGACGACGCTCCGGCAGAATTCGGCGCATTTCTCGATGTGCACTGGATGATTCTGACCGATACGCAAATCGCCAAGGATCCCAAGATCGCGATTGCCCAATTGCGTTGCAATGCCGAGTGGGCGGTGACGCAAAAGATGAATGAACTGGTCGAACAATTCCAGCAGTTTGAAGACCCGTACCTTCGGGAGCGTTCACAGGACGTGGTGCAGGTGGTGGAGCGCATCGTCAAGGCGTTGATGGGCAAGCCGAGCGAGTTGCCGCTCATCAATCCCAATCATTCAACGGCGCTGGTCGCGCATGATTTGTCGCCCGCCGACGCGATTCATTTCAAGGAATCAGCGTTCGCCGCATTTGTCACCGACGTCGGTGGTGCAACATCACATACGGCCATCGTTGCCCGCTCGCTGGGCATTCCGGCGGTGGTGGCGCTGCACAACGCGCGCTACCTGCTGCGCGAATCCGAGCTCCTGATTGTCGACGGTGATAACGGTCTGGTGATCGTCAATCCCGACCAGCATGTGCTCGCTGAATACGAGCACAAGCAGAGCAGTCAGCTGCTCGAACGGAAAAAGCTCAAGCGTCTCGTCAGCACGCGCGCGGTCACGCTCGACGGAACGGCCATTGATCTCAACGCCAACATTGAGCTGCCGAGCGACATTCCTGCGTGCATCGAAAACGGCGCTGATGGCGTTGGCCTGTTCCGCTCAGAATTCCTCTTCTTGCACCGCGACGATTTGCCCACCGAGGACGAGCAATTCGAGTCGTACCGGGCGGTCGTCGAAGGATTGCAGGGTCGACCTGTCACGATCCGGACGTTTGATCTGGGTGCCGACAAACGCATGCCGGGCCTCGGGGATCGTGCCAGCGAAAATCCCGCGCTCGGGTTGCGCGCGATTCGCCTGTGCCTCGCTGAGCCGAAACTTTTCATGACGCAACTGCGTGCAATCCTGCGCGCCAGCGCGTATGGGCGTCTGCGCATACTGATTCCGATGATCGCCAATGCGCACGAAATCACGCAAACGCTCGCATTCATTGCGCGCGCGAAGGCGGAACTTGTCACGCTGGGCATTCCGTTCGACAACGACGTGCCAGTGGGTGGCATGGTCGAGATTCCAGCCTCTGTGTTGTCTTTGGCGTATTTCGCCGAGCGCCTGGATTTCCTCTCGATTGGAACGAACGACTTGATTCAGTACACGCTGGCCATTGATCGCACCGATGACGCTGTGGCGCATATGTACGACCCGCTGCATCCGGCGGTATTAAAGCTCATCGCGCAGGCCATTCGTACTGCGAACAAATCGCAAACGCCAATTGCCGTGTGCGGCGAGATGGCGGGCGAGTTGCGGCTCACACGGCTCTTGTTGGGCTTCGGATTGCGCAATTTTTCGATGCATCCGGCACAGCTTTTAACGATCAAGCAGCGCGTACTGACGTCGAGCCTTGCTGACTGTGAAGCTGTCGCCAACCGCATTTTGCGAACCGATGACCCGGACAAAATAGCGGCGGCTTTGCTGCGGCTAAATGCCCTGTAAGCGCCGCAAAATCGGGAACTCACGCTTCAAATCGCAGGCTTTTCTTGCCTGAAGGCGCATGTCAGTTGTCTATTCGTACAATTTCGTTATCATTCGATATCGTCGATTTGAAAGAAACAGCTTGCGGGCGAGATTGCAGGATCATCTGTAGTCAAAATTGCTAAAGCGACGTCAGAGCAGACTCCTCTATTCGTCTCACGACAAGCCCGCAAGCCCACCTTAAACGGTATTTGGCTTCCGGGCTTTTTTGTTGCTGAAGAATTATGGATATTGCTACTGACTCGGTCGGCTACGTTTCGCCGCACAAAATTGCGTTCGAAACGCCGCTGACTTTTGCCTCGGGCGCGACGCTTTCGAGATTTGATCTGATGGTGGAAACGTACGGCGAACTCAATGCCTCGCGTACTAATGCCGTGCTCGTTTGCCACGCGCTGTCGGGGCATCACCACGTTGCTGGTTTCTACAAAGGTGCGCCAGATCCTGCAAAGTCCGAAGGCTGGTGGGACAATCTGATCGGGCCCGGTCGTCCGCTCGATACACGCAAATTTTTCATCATCGGCGTGAACAATTTGGGCGGCTGTCACGGCTCCACCGGACCCGGCACTAACAACCCGGAGACCAACAAACCGTTCGGAAGTGAATTTCCGATTGTGACCGTGCCGGACTGGGTACGCACGCAGGTGCAGCTTGCCGATCATTTCGGGATTGAGGCCTTCGCTGCCATTCTCGGCGGCTCGCTGGGTGGCATGCAGGCCATGCAGTGGGCGATTGATTTTCCGGAGCGCGTTCGCAACGTGCTGGCCATCGCCGCCGCGCCAAAACTATCAGCGGAAAATATCGGCTTCAACGAAGTCGCGCGGCAGGCAATTCGCACCGATCCCGATTTTCATGACGGAAACTTCTACGCGCACGGTGTCGTGCCAAAGCGGGGCTTAAGGCTGTCGCGCATGCTCGGTCATCTCACCTATTTGTCCGATGATTTGATGGGTGAAAAATTTGGTCGCGTGTTGAAAGGCGAGGACTATCAGTTCGGCTTCGATGCGGAATTTGAGGTGGAGAGTTACCTGCGCTATCAGGGCGACAAATTCGCCGGATACTTTGATGCAAACACGTATTTACTGATGACGCGAGCGCTTGACTACTTCGATCCGGCGCGCGCTTTTGATGGCGATCTTGCGGTCGCCTTTGCCAAAAGCAAGGCTAAATTTTTTATCGCTGCGTTCACCAGCGACTGGCGTTTTTCCCCTGCGCGTTCCAAGGAAATCGTGCGCGCACTGCTCGTCAACAAGCACGACGTCAGTTTCGCCGAAATCGAATCAGTCGAAGGCCACGATTCATTCTTGATGCCGATCCCGCAGTATCACGCGCTCTTGCGTTCAACCTTCGAAGGGATCAAAGTATGAGCGCCGCCTATGTCCGCCCCGACTTTGATGTCGTGACCAACTGGGTGTCGCAGGGGGCGTCTGTGCTCGATTTGGGTTGCGGCGACGGTGAGTTGCTGGCGCGGCTACAACGTGAGCGCGGCAGCATTGGCTATGGTGTTGAAATTGAAGACACCGCCGTGCTCGCCTGCCTGAATCGCGGCCTAAATGTGCTGCAAGGCAACATCGAAAGCGGCCTCAACCTGTTCGACGACGGTGCGTTTGATGTGGTGATTTTGTCGCAAACGTTGCAGGCGACGCGCCACACCGAGGCACTGGTTCGCGAAGTGTTGCGGGTGGGTAAGAGCGCGATTGTGACGTTGCCGAATTTCGGGCACTGGTCGGTGCGCTGGCAGCTCGGTGTTGGCGGTCGTATGCCCGTATCCAAGCGCTTGCCGTATCAGTGGTACGACACACCGAACGTACACTTTTCAACAATCACCGACTTTGATGTGTTTTGCGCAGACAAGGGGATCATCGTGGAGCGCCGCGCTGCGCTGGCGGGCGGTCGGGCCGTTACGTTCTTGCCGAACGTACGGGGTGAGACTGCGGTGTTTCAAATTCGCAAATAGCGCGGCGTGTGGCTGTGGCGATCGCTCGCACGCTTTTCGAAAACTACTTGACCGCAGCCAACCATCACTTGACCGTGATGGTGATCCGCTCACTCATCACCGGTGGATGATGCGGGATATGGTTTTGATCGGCCAGCAGCAATTGCAGCGTGTGTTTGCCGGCTGTCATCGGCAAGGTCACCTCGGTCTGTCCCAGACCAAAATGGCGAAGCTGATCGCTGTTCGGAATCGGCGCGTTGATGTCAATTGCGTCCACATCAATCAGCAGATGGTGGTGCCCGGTGCCCGCTTTTTCGATACCGGCCGGGGCGACACCCATGCCGCTCAACCCAAATTGAACGGTGACCGGCGAGCCGACGCTATCCCCATTTTTCAGATTAATGAAATACAGTTTCGCGCCCGGAGCAGCAGCTACTTTTTCGTAACCTGCCGCTAGCTTCGGCGTACTCACCGTGACTTTCATTGGATCGGTAGGCGCGACCGATGTGACTGCCGTGGTTTGCATGGCACCCTGATTGGCGCATGCCGCGAGTGCAAGTAGGAGGCCGACGGCCAGTGACGATTTGGCAAATTTATGTGTCATGCTTTTTAATTCCTTTAACGCTTTGAGCGTAGCAGTTCGTATCACTGCAAGCAAGGCGTGCGGGACAATCATGGCAAGGGCGAAAAACTTGGGGCCGCGCGGTCTGTGCTACCTTCTCGCAAACATTGCCTGCGGTCTGGCCGAGTGGGTCGTGCTGGTCTTGTTTTTAAGCAGTACGATCAGGAGCCGCCGCCATTTTCAAGGAGACACAGCAAGTGACAAGAACTTTTATCAGCGCCAACACGGCATTGGCGGCGCTCGCCGTGCTAACGCTTGCCAGCTGCAAGAGCGCGACCGAGGAGCAAAAGCCACTCGTCGCGGTGGCCGAGATGATGCCGACAGGTGCCGCTTCCGCCGCCAATCTGAAACCCACGGGTACGGTAACGCTCACCCAGCTCGGCACCAACCGCGTGTTGATCAAGGCGGAGATCAGCGGGCTCAAACCGTACGCTGAGCATGGCTTTCATGTGCATGCTGTGCCCGATTGTTCGGGCGACGGCATGCGCACCGGCGGTCACTTCAATCCGGACGGCAACCCG
Organism: Burkholderiales bacterium; assembly: GCA_025352105.1. Classification (GTDB taxonomy): domain Bacteria; phylum Pseudomonadota; class Gammaproteobacteria; order Burkholderiales; family Casimicrobiaceae; genus Casimicrobium. Next base: position 21,923 of record JANXUB010000100.1, read on the forward strand.
CACGGCGACCCGTCACACACGCTGCGTCACGCCGGGGCGATGTTCAATATCAAGGCGGACGGCGCGGGTGTTGGCACCACGCGCCAGGAGGTCGACACCATCATGCTGGCGCCGGGCAAATACAGCGTTGTTGGCCTGCCCATCATCACCCATCGTGACCCGGACGACTACGCGTCGCAACCGCTCGGCAACGCAGGGCCGCGCGTGAGTTGCGGCATTATCAAGCTGCTTCCGACCGAAAAACCGAAATAGATGAAACAACAGCTTTAAGCCGTAACCCCCATTTCATCCGGGCTAAATAAAAAAAACGCCAGAAGTTGACTTCTGGCGTTTTTCGCTTATAGCCCCTGATTGGGCGTCGTTTCAGCGTTTAGCTGTTTACCTTATGCGCCAATTTTCACTGCCAGGCCAGCCACGCGTGCACCGTACGATTCAGCCGTTTTGAAGTCGCTGGCGGCGATACCCTCAACGCCTTGATCGGAGTTCGCCTGCACCATCAGACCGCTGTATGAGCCGACGCGGTTCAGATCGTCGATGCTGCCTTTGCTGCTGTTGAAGCCCGGCATCAGGCCCAGCGGCACCCAGAGCATCGTTTGCTGGCCGGCGAAAACCATGAACTGTTGCAGCGTGGCGAGTTTGTCGCCCGAGTACGCGGCAGACACCGTGAAACCGCCGGCCAGCTTGTCTTTCCAGCCCTGCGTGAACCACACCTTGGCGCTGGCTTCCATGAATTTCTTCATCTCAGCCGAGACGGAGCCCATGTACGTCGGCGCACCGAAAATGATGGCGTCGGCCTTAGCCAGGGTGTCCCAATGCTGCTCAGCATCGGCCACGCTGATGAGCGTGGCGGTGACGCCTGCGACGCTGGCCGCGCCTTTGTGCACGGACTCAGCGATAGCCTTGGTGTGGCCGTAGCCGGAGTGGTAAACGATTGCAACTGATGCCATGATGATTCCCTTTGGGTTAGCGTGTGACGAGGACGGTGTTGCCCCTCCCCATTCAAGGGGGAGGCTGGGAGGGGGATGGTTTTCTTTGGGTTCGGATTGACGCGATGCAATCGAGAACCATCCCCACCCTAACCCTCCCCTTGAAGGGGAGGGGACGATGAATACTTAGTGCCTTAATGCAGCGGCGCAAGATCAAACAGCAGCACTTCGGCGTTTTCGCCGTTCCCGATGCGCACGCTCGATTCGCGTTCGATCTTCGCCGCGTCGCCTTCCTTGAGCGCAACGCCGTTGACCGTGACGGCACCGCGCGCAACGTGCACATAGGCCTGACGCCCGCCAGCGAGCGCATGCGTGGCCGTTTCTGCGCCATCAAACAAGCCTGCATACATGAGCGCGTCCTGCTGGATCGTCACCGAGCCCAGCGCGCCGTCGGGTGACGCCACAAGGCGCAGCTTGCCGCGCTTGTCGGCCGCATCGTAGAACTTCTGCTCGTACGAAGCCGCGCCACCCGTGCGATCCGGAATGATCCAGATTTGCAGGAGATGCGTGCGCTGATCCGCATTCGGATTGAATTCGCTGTGCCGGATGCCGGTGCCCGCGCTCATGCGCTGTACTTCACCGGGCACGATATTGCCGGCGTTGCCGAGCGAATCCTTGTGCGCCACCGCGCCTTCGAGCACGTAGGTCACG
>JANXUB010000113.1 GCA_025352105.1 Burkholderiales bacterium
CGGGCATGTCGGTACGCTGGCCGTGAATCCCTACGCAATGCCGAAACATCCATACGATGTGAACAAGGAGTTCGCGCCCGTGATTTTGCTGGCCCGCGTGCCGAACGTGCTCGCGGTTTCGCCTGATGTGCCTGCAAAAACATTGAAGGAATTTGTCGCGCTGGCGAAGGCGAAGCCTGACACCCTGACTTATGGTTCTGCCGGCAACGGCTCGTCGGGGCATCTGGCGATGGAATACTTCATGGCGGAGAGTGGTATCAAAGCGATTCATGTTCCGTACAAAGGCACGGGCCCCATGTTGCAGGACATTCTGGGTGGCCGCGTACAGGCGACGTTTACTGGCGCACCTGCGCTCATGGGGCAAATCAGTGCAGGTAAATTGCGCGCACTCGCGGTCGGCTCGCATGACCGCATGGCCTCCTTGCCGAACGTGCCAACGGTCGCTGAGAGCGGTTACAAGGACTTTGAAACCTCGCAGTGGTACGGAATTCTGGTGCCTGCAAAAACGCCGAAAGCCATCATCGACAAGTTGAACGCGGCTGCCAACAACGCGCTAAAAAGCAACGGCATCACCGCGAAATTTGCAAAGGATGATGCGCGAGCCGGTGGCGGTACTACGGATCAGTTCGCCGCGTTCATCAAGAAAGAGCAGACGACGTGGAAGCGGATTATCGAGAAGACGGGATTGAAGATCGAATAGGGCGTCTCGCTATCCCGCCATTGCATCCAGCACGGGTTGTCGGTGATCGTCGTAGTCACCGTGGTACGGCAGCGCCTTCAGGAAGAGATGCGGATCGTTTGCGTTGAGCAGCGTCGCGTCCGACAGCATGCGACGCCATGACTTGCCGCCGACTTGTCCGGTGAACAAGCCCAGCATGTGACGGGACACATCGCGCATGCGTGTTGGGTGCGAATCGCCTTTGGTTAACGCGATTTCGTGCGCGGTGTACGCGAGCATTTTGTCGACGATTTCTTCGCGCGTTGGCAGCGGTGTTCCGAACATTGCCTGCTCAGTTAACGCTAGGCAGTAGCTATCGTGATACGCGGCGCGACCGAGCATGACGCCGTGAAATTGTTCGGCGAGCTCCGCGCTTTGTGCGGGCGTAGTGATGCCACCGTTGAGCACAAATGTCAGCGCGGGAAAATCCTCCCGCAGTTTCGTCACCACGTCGTAGCGAAGCGGCGGAATTTCGCGATTGGCTTTTGGGCTTAAGCCTTTGAGCACGGCGTTCCTCGCATGTACGATGAACACACTGCAACCTGCCGCAGCCACAGTGCCAACAAAGTCGCGTACGAAGTCGTAGCTCTCGTTGTAATCAAGTCCGATGCGATGTTTGACGGTCACCGGCACATGCGACGGAACAACATCGACCATCGCTTTCACACAATCTGCCACCAGCGTTGGCTCGGCCATGAGACAAGCGCCAAACGCGCCGCGTTGCACGCGCTCACTCGGGCAACCGCAGTTCAAATTGATTTCGTCGTAGCCCCAATCGACACCGATCTTTGCCGCGCGCGCTAGATCATCGCGCTCGCTGCCGCCGAGTTGCAGTGCAACCGGATGCTCGACCTCGCTGAACCGCAAATGCCGCCGATGTTGCTCTTCGCCACCAAAAATCAGCGGGCCGGTGGTGACCATCTCCGTGTAGAGCCGTGCGTTGGGTGCAAGCATGCGGAACAGCACGCGGCAATGGCGATCAGACCAGTCCATCATTGGGGCGGTCGTAAGGCGCCAGGGGGAGTGCGGCGCGGATTTATTGTCAGGAGAATTCGGCATGCACCTATTTTCTCAGGAGCGCGGAAGTGGGCAGTCAGCTTGACCTCTCGTGGCTCGAAGTGCTCGGCAAACTTCGCGGCGACGAAAGCCGCAACTGCCCACCCGTGCCGTGAAATAGGGATACAGCTTTGCACGCTAATGACCACTGCATTAGGGCTGTAGGCGCTATTGGCAAATTATCGGTATTCACGAAAAAGCGTCCTTAACCCATGTATAGTGGTCGTTATAACAAAAAAGCTGTACCGGAAAGCGTCGGGTCAACCGAGCTTCGTCAATCGCACAACAGACCCCATCAATGCGGTCAGCGATGCGCGTGTATTTGCCCGTTTCAAATCGTCCAATTCAACCGCGACTGCATGACGCATGCTGCTAGAGTTCACGGCATTCATCGATATCCAACCCATCAGGCCGGAGGCCCCCATGAATTTTTCAATGTCCGAACGGCAGACCTATTGGCGAGATCGCGTGATCGATTTCATGAATCAACACGTGTATCCAGCGATTCCAACTTATACGGCGCAAATGAAGGGCTTTGGTGAAAACCGATGGCAAGTCGTGCCGGTGGTCGAGGAGTTAAAGGCGATTGCCAAAACGGAAGGGCTGTGGAATCTCTTCCTGCCGGTAGATTCGTTGCCGCCGGACAGTCCTTATCGCGGCGCTGGGCTCACCAACTTGGAATACGCGGTGTGCGCGGAACAAATGGGCCGTGTTGGATTTGCGTCCGAGGTGTTCAACTGTTCCGCGCCGGACACGGGCAACATGGAAGTGCTTGCGCGTTACGGTTCAGCCGAACATAAAGCAAAGTGGCTACAGCCATTGCTGGCCGGCGAAATTCGCTCGGCGTTTTTGATGACCGAGCCCGATGTCGCGTCGTCCGACGCCACGAACATTCAAACATCGATTCGGCGCGATGGTGATCACTACGTCGTCAACGGGCGTAAATGGTGGTCATCGGGTGTGGGCGATCCGCGTTGCAAGTTAGCGATTGTGATGGGCAAGACGGATCCATCCGCGCCGTCGCATTCGCAGCAATCGCAAATACTTGTGGAGCTGGATACGCCCGGTATCGAGATCGTGCGCATGCTGCCTGTGTTTGGTTTTGACGATGCGCCGCATGGTCACGCCGAGGTCGTGTTCCACGACGTGCGCGTACCGATTGAAAATATTTTGCTCGGCGAGGGACGTGGTTTTGAGATCGCTCAGGGGCGTCTCGGGCCAGGGCGTATTCACCATTGCATGCGCTCGATTGGCAGCGCGGAACTGGCGCTGGAGAAAATGGTGAAACGCCTGCAATCGCGCGTCGCGTTCGGTAAGAAAATATCTGATCAATCGGTCTGGGATGAGCGTGTGGCCGAAGCGCGGATCGATATCGAGATGACGCGTTTGCTCTGCCTTCAGGCCGCCGACATGATGGACAAAGCGGGCAATAAAGTCGCGCGAATGCAAATCGCAATGATTAAAGTCGCCGCGCCCCGGATGGCGTTGCGCATTATCGACAATGCGATTCAGGCGTTTGGTGCAGCGGGCGTTTCGACCGATGCCGGACTCGCCAAGCAATACGCCAGCATGCGCACCATGAGGCTTGCCGACGGGCCCGATGAAGTACATAACCGCACCATTGCCCGCATGGAATACGGGCGGTATGCGGTGAAGAGCGCGTGATCAAGTATTGTCTGGGGAAACACTGACCGAATCCGTTCGCACTGAGCCCGTCGAAGTGCACGGTGATCTCTATCAATGAAATCCACCGCTTGCGACGCAGCCTTCGACGGGCTCAGGCCGCACGATGAACTATTCAGCTTGTGGTTGCCGACGCTTCAGGCTCCTGACGCGGCCGCTGCCTTCGCCTTGCCCACTTCATTTTCCCTTGAAAGCGCGTTGCGGCAGGCCAGTGCGACGCAATGAAGTGCGGGCGCTCAAGCCCCAGAATTTGTAAACTACAACCGAATACTTAGGATTCACACCATGTCTCTATTCGATCTCACTGGCAAGGTCGCCGTCATCACCGGTTCGTCCAAAGGCATTGGCAAGGCCATCGCCGAGCGAATGGCTGAGGCGGGTGCGCGAGTGGTGATTTCTTCGCGCAAAGCTGAGCCCTGTGCTGAGGTTGCCGCAGCGATCAACGCCAAGTTTGGAGGAGACCGCGCGATTTCCGTCCCGGCAAATATCTCCTCGAAAAGCGAGCTGCAACATCTGGTCGATGCGACCAGCGCCAACTTCGGAAAAATCGATATTTTGGTATGCAACGCTGCGAGTAACCCTTACTACGGCCCGCTCGCTGGGATCGCGGACGATCAGTTCCGAAAAATCCTCGAAAACAACGTCATCGCAAATCACTGGCTGATCAGTTTCGTGGCACCGCAAATGATTGAGCGCAAGGATGGCGCGATCATCATCGTGTCGTCGATCGGCGGGCTGCGCGGATCGCCCGTGATCGGCGCATACAACATCTCCAAGGCGGCGGACTTTCAACTGGCCCGCAATCTGTCGGTTGAATATGGTCCGCACAATGTTCGCGTCAACTGCATCGCGCCTGGCTTGATCAAGACCGATTTCGCCAAAGCGTTGTGGGAAGATGCAGAGATGCTCAAACTGCGCACGGCCACGACACCGCTGCGCCGCATCGGCGAACCAGATGAAATCGCGGGTGCTGCGATTTTTCTGGCGTCACGGGCAGGCTCGTTTGTCACTGGGCAGAGTATTGTTGTTGACGGCGGCGTAACGATTTGACTTGACGAAGCATCACGGGCTCGCAGTAGTTGTGCAGAGGTCTTTCAGTTGGGTATGCTTCGCCGATGAGTGATACCGACAATTTTTCCGGCACCCGCCCCGTTGCAGCCGAGCATGCATTTGACGTAGCACGGCTGGCGGAATTCATGCGCGCCAATGTCGCCAGTTACTCTGGCGAGCTATCCGTTGAGCAGTTCAAGGGTGGGCAATCAAACCCGACATTCCGACTGGCTGCGGGTGGAAAAAACTACGTTCTACGCCGCAAGCCGCCGGGTGTGTTGCTTCCGTCCGCCCATGCGGTGGATCGCGAGTTCCGCGTGATCAGCGCACTCGCCAAGACCAACGTCCCCGTCGCACGCGCGTACGCCTTGTGCGAAGACGCGAACGTGATCGGCACCATGTTCTACATCATGGATTGTGTCGAGGGTCGCATCCTTTGGGATCCGGCGTTGCCGGGGATGACGAGTGCAGACCGCGTTGCGCATTATGTTGAGATGAATCGCGTCATCGCCGAGCTGCACCGGGTCGATCCCGTCGCCATTGGGTTGGGTGAATACGGCAAACCAGGCAATTACATCGAGCGTCAGGTCGCGCGCTGGACCAAGCAGTATCGCGCGGCCGAAACCGAGACCATCGACGCTGCAAATCAGCTCATCGACTGGTTGCCAAAATACATGCCGGCGGGCGACGAAGCCCGAATCGTGCACGGTGATTTCCGGATCGATAACGTGATTTTTCATCCCACTGAGGCGCGTATTGTGGCCGTGCTCGACTGGGAGCTCTCAACGCTCGGCCATCCGCTCGTCGACTTCGCCTACCACTGCATGGTGTGGCATATGAAACCGGGAAACGGCGTGCGCGGATTGGCGGGCGTCGACATTGCAGCGCGGAGCATTCCGACCGAAGCCGCGTATCTGCAAAGCTATCTGCAACGTACGGAGCGGGGCGACGCCAGCGGTGTCAGCGCGGCTGACTGGAATTACTACCTGGTGTTCAACATGTTTCGCCTGGTCGGCATTCTGCAAGGCATCATGGCGAGAGTCCGGCAAGGCAATGCGTCGAGCGAACGGGCGCTGGAGGCAGGGCGGCGTGCGCGACCGCTGGCGGAACAGGCTTGGGCGTTGGCGCAGGCGATAGAGCGCTAAATTTCGGGGAGGAGAAATAACGCAACGATGCATGCCGCACCTGCTGACGACGATCTCGGTCTCACGTTTCGTCTTAAAAAATCGGGAGACCTTGAAATCCTGCATCGGGGCAAGTTGGCCTCAACCCTTCGGGGAGTCGATGCGCAGGATTTTCTCTCTGAGGTTGAATCCGGCGCATTCGCCGACGGGCAGCAACTCATGGCTCGCGTTACGGGTAACTGCAAGCGTGGAAACGAGCGCACAGCTATGAAGCATCCACGCAACCGGCGTTAGCTGACCTCGTTTTCGTCGTAAGACGGAATGCAGTACCCATCAGTATTCTCCCTGCACGCAAAGAGCGACTTGCACCGGATAATCAAGCGATACTCAGGAGGAAACTAACGTGCATCATCATTCCATAGACAAAAGAAAATTTTCACAGCGACGCAGCGTCGCACGAGGCTTGGCCGCAGTCGCAATCAGTGCGCCGCTGTGGCTCGGCGCCAGTCTCACGTTCGCCCAAGCCTATCCAAACAAACCGATCACCATGATCGTGCCCTGGCCTGCGGGTGGTTCGACGGATCGTCATTTACGCACGCTCGCAGACATCGCCGGAAAGAATCTCGGGCAAACCATCATCGTGCAAAACCAGCCCGGTGGCGGCGGCACGCTTGGCCCCGGCAACATGGCGCTGGCGGCAAAACCCGACGGCTACACCATTGCGCAGTTCCCGATGGGCATGTTGCGCATTCCGCATATGCAGAAAACGGCATGGAATCCGCTAACTGATTTCAGCTTCATCATCGGCGTGTCGGGCTACACCTTTGGTTTTGTCGTCAAGAGCGATTCGCCGTACAAATCATTCACCGAATACGTCGAGGCCGCGCGCAAGGACCCGGGCAAAATCGATTACGGTTCAACCGGCACCGGCACCTCGCCGCATTTGCTGCTGGAGGAGATCGGCGACGTCGCCAAAGTGAAGTTCAATCATGTGCCATTCAAAGGCAATGCCGACTTGATGACGGCGTTGCTTGGCGGGCATGTGATGGCGGGTAGTGATGCCAGCGGTTGGGACAAATATGTCGATGGCGGACAGATGCGCCTTTTGGCGACGTTCGGCGATAAGCGCACCAAGCGCTGGCCCAATGTTCCAACGGCAAAGGACTTGGGCTTGAATGTCGTCGGCAATTCGCCGTATGGGCTTGTCGGCCCGAAAGGTATGGATCCAGCGATCATGAAGACGCTGCACGATGCGTTCAAGAAAGCGATGGAGGACCCGAAACATCTCGAAGTCCTCGACCAGCTGAATCAGGATCTCTGGTATCGCAGTGGCGAGGATTATGCGAAGTGGGCGAAGGAGACTTTTGCCAAGGACAAAGTGTTGATTGAGCGGCTGGGGTTGGCAGCGAAATAATTTTTCGTGGTCGGAGAAGCGCTGTGGGAGCGGTTCCACCGCGATAGGTGCCAGCGGCATTCGCGGTGGAACCACCCCCACAATAAATCGCGCGTTGCCCACGGTCACAACGAAATTGTTCCATGTCCAACTATCCCTGTCTGATCGAGAATCTCGCCTTCGCCGAAGCACCGCGCTGGCACGACGGTGAACTGTGGTTCTCCGATTTCTTCACCCATCAGGTCATGCGTATTGACCGCGAGGGGCGCGCACATGTCGTGGTCGAGGTGGCGAACCAGCCATCCGGTCTGGGCTGGTTGCCCGACGGTCGATTGCTGGTCGTTTCGATGCTGGATCGCAAGCTCATGCGGCTTGATCCGACCGGTCTTGTCGAGGTGGCGGATCTGAGCCATCTCGCGGAATTTCCTTGCAACGACATGGTGGTTGACGCGAAGGGCTGCGCCTACATCGGCAACTTCGGCTTTGATATTTTTGCGCAGCCCGTTGTGCCCAAGCCCACTGTGCTGGTGATGGTGTCGCCGGACGGGAAATCGGCGGTCGCGGCGACTGACATGGCGTTTCCGAACGGAACGGTGATCACGCCTGACGGGCGCTTGATGATCATTGGCGAGACCTTCGCGCGTCGGCTTACTGCTTTCGATATCGCCGACGACGGGACTCTATCAAATCGCCGCATCTGGGCCGATCTTGGCAAGCTCGCGCCGGACGGCATTTGCCTGGATGCCGAAGGCGCGGTTTGGGTCGCGTCGCCGCGCTCCAATGAATTCGTTCGCGTGCTCGAAGGGGGCGCCATCACGCGCCGCATTCCGGTATCGAATCAGGGCATCGCCTGCGCCCTGGGCGGTGCGGACGGCAAGCGACTGTTCATGGTGATCGGTAGCGTAAAGCCCCGCGAAGTGGCGATGGCGATGCGGGCAGGGCGCATCGAATACATCGATGTCGACGTACCCGCTGCGGCTTCGCCTCGCTAACTGAACTGCGCGAAATTCGGCGCGCGCTTTTCAGCAAACGCCCGAAATGCCTCAGCGGCTTCTGGGCTCTTGAGTCGCTCGGCAAACACTTCACTTTCGCGATCCATCGTTTGCGCGATGAGCGCGCTGTCACGCATCAGGCGCTTGGTGGCACGCAATGCGCCAATGGGTTTTTCGGCGAGCGAATGCGCGACCGCCAATGCCTTTGCACGCAATGACTCAGGTGCCACCAGATAACGCGCCAGCCCCCATTCCACGGCGGTCTTGCCATCGACGGGCTCGCCCAGCGCAATCATGGTGAAGGCGCGCGCATAACCGATTCTCGCCTGTAAAAGCAGACTGGAGGCGGCTTCGGGCACCAGTGCAAGATTGACGAATGGCGTAATCAGTCGCGCCTGTTCGGTGACGCATACGACGTCGCAGTGCAACAGCATCGTGGTTCCCACACCCACTGCAAGCCCGTGCACGGCGGCGACGATGGGCTTGTCTGCCGCTGCGAGCCCATGCAGAAAGCGCGTGACGTGGCGAACCGCCGGGCCCGAGCCCGCCGAAATCGAGGCAAAGTCGCTTAAGTCGTTGCCCGCCGTGAAGCTGTCGCCAACGCTCTCGATGACAACGCAACGAATGCTTGAATCATCATGGGCGCGCTGCAAGCCATCAGCGAGCACGCCGTACATGGCGTTTGTTAGCGCATTTTTCTTGTCGGGACGGTTGAGCGAGAGGGTCAAGATCGGCCCTTCGATATTCACCAAAACGTGCTGAGTCGCGTGTTGCGCCGCGTGCAGATTCATGTGTTCAGTCATGACCGTTTCTCCTTGCATTTTTTATCGATGTTGACCGCAAGAATAGCGCGTGCTTTTAGTGTCGCGATTTCAAACGTGATGCTGCGCTGTGCTCGCGCGGTTTTGTTACGCCCTTAGGATCAGCCATTCTGCTCAGGCCACCGCAGCACGCGGTTGGTGCGTGCGGCAAATTGTTCGATGTCTTGCGGCGTGTCGATATCAACGCGATAGTGAACGTTGTCGGTGTCGAACCAGAGCACGCGTTCGGGGTTCTTCTCGCGCCAGCGGCGACCGGCGGCATTGATGTCACCGCGCAGCCATTCATCCATCACAATGGCGTCGATGATTACCGGGTTGCCTGGCTCGCCTCCGACGCGCGGCACGGTCATCGAGCCGTTGCTGCATCGGTCACCGACCTCACCGGCGCCACGTCCGACAAATGCATCAATCAGCGCAGCAATGTCCTTGGCCTCGATCAGTGGCTGATCGGCCAGCGCAACGATCACCGCATCCAGTTTTCCGAAAAGAGCCTCAAGGCCAAGACGCAGCGACGAAGCCTGACCGTCATCGGGCGCAAGGTTACGGACAATTTTTACCGGACAATCGTCCAGCACCGATGCAATGGCGTCTGCGTAGTGCCCAAGCACCACCACCACCTCATCGACACCGGCGTCGGCAAGAGCCGTCACATGTCTGCGAATTAGCGGCACGCCGTCGAGTTCGAGCAATGATTTGGGTCGGCCGCCCAAACGGCTGCCGGCACCGGCAGCGAGCAGCACTGCACCAACGGCGAACCGCGCACGAACGCTCTTTTCGCCTGCATTGCTACCGACCACACTCACCTCCGTCGACATCGTGTTGCCGCACAATAGTAAGACAGCTGGCACATGATCAGCGATGCGCGATAATTTTGTAGATATTTGAACAGGCCCGAGGCTGATCGCCAACCTAATGCAGCCAATGCACCCGATCAAACAACCCGATATTGCTGCCGTATTTGCGTCGTATCCCGAAGGCATGCGTGGCAAGTTGCTGGATTTGCGCGCGCTCATTTTTGACGTTGCGGCGCAAACGACAGGCGTTGGTGTCCTTGAAGAATCGCTCAAATGGGGAGAGCCTGCGTACATCACGGCGGCGTCGAAAAGCGGTAGCACCATCCGCATTGCGTGGAAGCAGGCGAAGCCGACGCAATACGGCGTGTACTTCAATTGTCAGACCACGCTGGTGGATTCATTCAAAACGATGTTTCCGACCGAGTTCAAGTGTGAAGGCAATCGGGCGTTGGTGTTTGCCGAGCACGACAAGGTGCCTGTGGAGGTGCTGCGCATTTGTGTGGCGATGGCTTTGACGTATCACGCAAAACCGCACGCAAACGCGCGGCAAAAGTTTGCAAACGCTGATTGACGCATCGGCGTCGGGTACACGACTTCAATAGCAAGTAAAACTTATAGCTTTCGGCTGTAATCACCATATCAATTGGGCTAAGGGCAGTTTTCGCGATTCGTCGATAACTAGTATTTACGGCGTGCAGCCCATACTAAATGGTCTTTTCGCTAAAAAGCTGTACCGTCATTGCTGTGTGCATGGGCAGCCAATCTGCCGCTGCGATGGCCGCTCGCCGCGCTCTGCAACAATGATCGCTACATCACGTCGATTCCCCTCATGTCCTTCTTCCGCGATCTCTCACTCTCCGCCGTTGTCACCGGTTTCGTCGTTGTTCTCGTGGGTTTCACCAGCACCGGCGCGCTGGTGTTTCAGGCAGCGCAGTCGCTCGGGGCGACGCAGGCGCAAGTCAATTCGTGGATGTGGGCGCTGGGGCTTGGCGTGGGCCTCGCGTCGATCATCCCTTCGCTCATTTACAAAAAGCCGGTCGTCGCTGCGTGGTCGACGCCGGGAGCTGCGCTCATCGCTACCAGTGCGGCGGGTGTGACGATGCCGGAAGCGGTCGGTGCGTTCGTGCTTTGCGCGGTGCTCATCATCATCGCGGGCGCGTCGAAATTGTTCGAACGCATGATGAATCGTATTCCGGTTGCCATCGCGTCGGCGATGCTCGCGGGCGTGTTGCTGCGGTTTGGGCTGGAGGCGTTTAGCTCGATCAAAACGGCATCCGCGACGGTGCTTGCCATGTTTGCCCTGCATCTGCTTGGGCGTCGCTTCTGGCCACGTTATGGCGTGGTCGGCGTGCTCGCTGTGGGCCTTGCGTTTGCTGCAAGCTCGGACGCTTTGAAGTGGTCTGCGGTGACGGTTGAATGGGCGACGCCGGTGTGGGTGACGCCTGAGTTTTCCGTCCACGCCATCGTCGGGCTGGCGCTGCCACTGTTTCTGGTGACGATGGCTTCGCAGAACATGCCCGGTGTGGCCGTGATGCGCGGCGCGGGGTATGACACGCCGATCTCGCCGGTCATCACGACCACGGGCGTCATCAATCTGATCTTCGCACCGTTCGGCGCGTTTGCGCTCAATCTCGCTGCGATTACCGCCGCCATGGCGATGGGGCGCGAGGCGCATGAAGACAAGGACAAGCGCTATACCGCCGCCGTGATGGCGGGCGTTTTCTACTGTCTGATCGGGTTGTTCGGCGCGATTGTCGGTGGGCTGTTTGCGGCGTTTCCGCGTGAGCTGATTGTGGCGCTTGCCGGGCTCGCGCTGATGGGCACGATTGGCAACGGGCTGGCCTCTGCGGTCACTGAAGAGAAAAATCGTGAGGCCGCGATCATCACGTTTTTGGTGACGGCATCGGGAGTCTCGATGTTTGGCATTGGCAGCGCGTTTTGGGGGCTGGTGGCGGGCGTGATGGCGATGGCGGTTTTGAATCGGCGTAGCGCTTGAACGTGGGCGGCGATTTTTCTCCAGTCTCTCCTCGAGTGAGAGGGGCTGGGGAAGAGGGGGAAGGTGCTTTCAGAAGTGATCGTTCCAGCGAGCGACCCCCTCTCCCCAACCCCTCCCCCACCGGGGGGGAGGGGCTAGAACCAGGCTGGTCCGCCCGCTTGAATCTGCGATTCGAGCCGCGCGAAGTATTGGGTGCGACGCGGACGGTGATGAGCGAGCGCAATCACTTCGGCCCGCTGCGAATCCTGAAACCGTTGTATCCAGAGGGCAATGACATTTGCCACGGCGTGATCGTGCATCCACCGGGGGGCATTGTGGCGGGCGACAGCCTGGCGGTTGACGTGCGTGTTGATCCAGGCGCAAACGCAGTGATCACCACGCCAGGCGCACAAAAGTGGTACCGCTCTACCGGCAAGCAGGCGAGCGCGATGACGCGATTGCATGTTGCCGATGGAGCCTCGCTCGAATGGATGCCGCAGGAAACAATCGTTTTTGACGGCACGTCGGCGCAACAGTCGCTTGAGATCACACTCGCACACGAGGCGCGCTTCTTTGGCTGGGAAATGCTGTGCCTGGGCCGCACGACGCGGGGTGAGCGATTTACCTCCGGGGATTTTCGTCAGCGCATTCGATTGGTGCGAGCGGGTGCTGGCGCACCGTTGTGGCGCGAGTCGATGGTGATCGTGGGCGACGATCCCTTGCTCTCCTCGCCGCTGGGCTTGCGCAGCAAGCCGGTGACGGCCACCGCATGGGTCGCGTTCCCGGTTGGCACATCAAACACGGATCAATTACTTGGAGATGTTCGCACGACGTTGGGCGACCACACGTTCGCCGCCGCGTCCGCGCCTGAGCCCGGTCTGATCGTTGTCAAAGTCATCGGCGACGCGCCTGAAACGGTACGCAACTTGCTGATTGCCGTGTGGAGCAAAATACGCATGCAGGTGTTCGGACGAAAGCCCGAATTGCCGCGTATCTGGAGCACCTGAAACTTCATGGAATCGTTATGGACTTAAGCCCGAGAGAAAAAGACAAGATGCTCATCTTCACCGCCGGACTGGTGGCGGAGCGTCGCAAAGCGCGTGGGCTGAAATTGAACCACCCGGAGTCCGTCGCTCTGATCGCAGCAGCCATCCTCGAAGGAGCACGCGATGGTCGCACCGTGGCTGAACTCATGAGCTTTGGCACCACGATTCTCGGACGCGACGACGTGATGGAAGGCGTGCCCGAAATGATTCCTGACATTCAGGTCGAGGCGACTTTTCCTGACGGTACAAAACTCGTCACTGTTCACAACCCTATCCAGTGAGGACGACATGATTCCCGGCGAAATCCTCACGCTCGATGGCGACATCGAGCTAAACGTCAAACGCAAGACGCAAAAAATCGCGGTGTCGAACACGGGTGACCGCCCGATTCAGGTCGGCTCGCATTACCACTTTTTTGAGACGAATGATGCGCTTGATTTTGATCGCAAGACCGCGCGCGGCATGCGTCTGAACATCGCGGCTGGAACGGCCGTTCGCTTCGAGCCGGGGCAGTCGCGAACGATTGAACTGGTAGAGCTTGCAGGTAGCAAGACGGTGTTTGGTTTTCAGGGAAAAGTGATGGGTGCGTTGTTGAAAAAAACTTCTTCAACAACCGCGAAAGCGCCGGTCGCTAATAAAGCAAAAATCGCTACAAAAAAGCCTGCGACTAAAGCAACCAAAGGAGCCAAGCGATGAGCGCACTCTCCCGCCGTGCCTATGCCGAAATGTTCGGGCCCACGACCGGGGACCGCATTCGTCTTGCTGACACCGATCTGTTCATCGAAGTTGAGCGCGATCTCACGACCTACGGAGAGGAAGTCAAATTCGGCGGCGGCAAAGTCATTCGCGACGGCATGGGGCAATCGCAATTGCCCGCCGCGAAAGTTGCAGACACGCTCATCACGAACGCGCTAATCATCGACGCAAAGCTGGGCATCATCAAGGCCGACATCGGCCTCAAAAACGGCCGTGTATGGAAGATCGGCAAGGCCGGCAATCCTGATATTCAGCCGAATGTCACGGTGCCGATTGGAGGCGCAACTGAGGTGATCGCGGGCGAGGGCATGATCGTCACTGCGGGCGGCATCGACGCGCATATTCACTTCATTTGTCCACAACAGATTGAAGAAGCGCTCGCGAGTGGCGTGACGACCATGCTCGGCGGCGGCACCGGCCCCGCAGCGGGAACGAGTGCCACGACCGTGACGCCGGGCATTTTCCACATGCGCGAAATGTTGCGCTCGCTCGATGCGTTCCCGATGAATTTTGGTCTGCTCGGTAAGGGCAACATCAGTCAACCTAAACCGATTGCCGAGCAGATCGAAGCCGGCGCGATTGGTTTGAAGCTGCATGAGGACTGGGGCACCACGCCGGCCGCGATCAACAACTGTTTGAACGTCGCCGACAAGTACGACGTGCAGGTGTCGATCCACTCGGACACGCTGAACGAATCCGGTTTCGTTGAGGACACGATTGCCGCGACCAAAGGGCGAGGACTCTGCGCGTTCCACACAGAAGGTGCGGGCGGTGGCCATGCGCCAGACATTTTGAAGGTGATCGGCACCGATAACTTCTTGCCCGCATCAACCAACCCGACGATGCCGTACACCGTTAACACGATTGACGAACATCTGGACATGCTCATGGTGTGTCACCACCTTGATCCGGCGATTGCAGAAGATTTGGCGTTTGCCGAATCACGCATTCGCCGCGAAACGATTGCAGCGGAAGACATCCTGCATGACCTCGGCGCGATCTCGATGATGTCCTCCGACTCGCAGGCAATGGGGCGTGTCGGCGAGGTGATCACGCGTACCTGGCAGACGGCGCACAAGATGAAGGTGCAGCGTGGGTTTTTACCGCCACCGGAGCCCGCTCGCAAAGCGGCTCGTGCCCCCTCTCCCCTCGCGGGAGAGGGTTGGGGTGAGGGGGCTGGTGGCGTCAGAGCCGACTCAAGAAACGACAATTTCCGCGCCTTGCGCTACATCGCCAAATACACGATCAACCCCGCCATCGCCAACGGCGTCGCGCACGAAGTGGGCTCGCTAGAAGAGGGCAAGTGGGCCGATATCGTCATCTGGCGTCCGGCTTTTTTCGGCGTTAAACCATCAATGATTTTGAAGGGTGGGCAGATCGCCTGGGCGCTGATGGGGGACGCCAACGCGTCAATCCCGACACCGCAACCTGTGCATGGCCGACCGATGTTTGGTGCGTTTGGCGGCGCGCTCAAATCATCGTCGATCACCTTTGTTTCGAACGCCGCGTACAAACTCGGCGTCGCGAAAAAGTATGGTTTGCAGAAAATTGTTGCGCCGGTAAAGGGCGTCCGTAAGGTGCGAAAGCAGCACATGGTTCTCAATGGTTACATGCCACATATGGAAATCGATACGGAGACGTATGAGGTTCGCGCCGATGGGCAACTGCTCATCTGCGAACCGGCCAAAGTGTTGCCGATGGCACAACGGTATTTCCTGTTTTGATGATGCAACTTGCTACTCACTTGGTGCCCCGCGAAATTCAGGCTATTGAGTCTGTTGAACTCACGTTTGATCAACGTGAAAAGTCTCGTCTGCGCGCCACGATGGCGAATGCAGAAGAAATTGGTATTCAGCTAAAGATCGGCACGATGCTGTCGCACGGTGACAAACTCGCATTGCATGATGGCCGCATCGTTGAGGTGATCGCGGCGAATGAATCGCTCCACGAAGTGCGTGCGAATAGCGCGGCGCAACTTGCGCGAATCGCGTATCACGTCGGCAACCGGCATGTGCCGCTGCAAGTAGAAGGTGAATATCTGCTGATGCTGCCCGATCACGTCCTGCGGGCCATGGTCGAAGGCCTCGGCGGTACGGTGACGGAAGTGCAGCGCGGCTTTCAGCCCGAGAGCGGCGCGTACGGCCACAGCCATGTGCATCATTCACATGACGATCAAGGGCACGGCGGAAAGATTCATGACCATCTTGCACCACGGAACGAAGACCGATGAGTGTTCTGCCGCGTTTGCTACAGCTCGCGTCGCCTGCGTTGCCGGTCGGTGCGTATAGCTATTCTCAAGGGCTGGAATGGGCGATTGAAAGCGGTGACGTCACGAATTCCGCGGCGGCGCAGCGCTGGATTGAAGACCATTTGTCGCTGGTGTTTGCACAGTTTGAAGCTCCGATTTATGCCGCCAGTTTTGATGCGTGGCAACGTGAAGATGCAATGGAGGCCGCGCGTCTGAACGCCGAATTCATCGCTTCGCGTGAGTCTGCTGAGCCGCGTGCGGAGACGCTGCAAGTGGGCTTCTCGTACGCGGCGTGGTGTCGTGAAGTGGCTGCACTCACGGACTCGCAGCGCGCGACGCTGGCGTCGCTTGATCGCGTCTGCGCACCCGTCGGCGCGTCGCTCGCGGCCTTGGCCAGTGGCGTATCCGTCCATGATGGGTTGTTGGCCTACGTTTTCGGTTTCACTGAAAATCTGGTGATGGTGATGGCGAAAGCGCTACCGATGGGGCAGATTGCTGCGCAGAAATTGTTGTATGCGCTTGGCGATGCGGTGACTTTGGCGGTTGACTCATCGCTACTTCTCGATGAAGCCGATTGGTCGAGCGCTTCGCCGTGGCTCGCGATTGCACAGATGAAACACGAAACTCAATATTCACGATTGTTCCGCTCATGACACCTGACAATTCACATGGCCCTTTGCGCGTCGGCATTGGCGGCCCAGTCGGCTCCGGTAAAACTGCGCTCACCCTTGAGCTATGCCAACGCTTCCGCGACACACACAACATCGCCGCTGTGACCAACGACATCTACACCAAGGAAGACGCGCAGTTCCTGGTTGACCACTCAGCGCTCGCTGCGGATCGCATCATCGGCGTCGAAACTGGAGGCTGCCCGCATACCGCCATTCGTGAAGACGCATCGATCAATCTCGAAGCCGTGGATCGTCTGAACAAGCGCTTTCCGGGGCTCGACATGATCTTCGTCGAGAGTGGAGGAGATAATCTTGCCGCCACCTTTTCGCCCGAATTATCGGACTTGACGATCTACGTGATCGACGTCGCAGCGGGCGAAAAGATCCCACGCAAAGGCGGGCCTGGCATCATGAAAAGTGATTTGCTGGTGATCAACAAAATTGATCTTGCGCCCTACGTCGGCGCGTCGCTCGAAGTGATGGCGCATGATGCAAAGAAGATGCGCGGTGCCAAGCCGTTCATTTTTTCTAATCTCAAAGTAGGCAAGGGCGTCGATGAAATCGTCGCCTTTATCAAACACCAGGGCATGTTGGGCTGAAACCCAAAGAAATGCAGACAGGAGCATCATGATGAAACGAATTTTTGTAATTTCAGTGTTGTCGTTGTTGACGGTACAGTCCGCATTCGCGCACCCCGGTCACGATGTCGCCTCCAGTGTGATGGCGGGACTGATACATCCGTTGACTGGGCTCGATCATTTGGTGGCGCTTGTTGCGGCGGGCGTGCTGTTTGCGGCAACATCGCCGCGCGCTGGCTGGCTGGGTGTTGCCGCCTTGATTCTTTCGCTGGCAGCAGGTGCAGGCGTCGCTCTGCTTGGCGTGGTGTTGCCGTGGAGCGAATGGGTGATCGGGCTGTCAGTGCTCGTCGCGGGCGTGACGCTCATTTACTCACGCCGCTCGGGCGTTGCGCATCCGGCACTCTTGATCAGCGGCACGATGCTTTTCGCGCTCTTTCACGGATATGCGCACGGTGTTGAAATTTCCGGCGACGCCAGCGGGTTCGTTGCCGGTTTCCTCGCAACGTCGCTGATCATCGTTGTAATGACTATGCAGACGGCGCGAATTGTTTCGCGCACCGCAAACAAGCGTCGTATTGGTCTCTCGTGATCTAGCCGCTTCGGCTTGGTCGCTAGAGCTTCACCACAATCTTGCCCATCGCCTGACGCGACGACAGGCGCTTCAATGCGTCCTTGGTGCCTTCGAGCGTCACCGTTTCCGTGATGCTGGGCGCGAGCTTGCCGCTCTCGAACCATGCGGCCAGTTGCTGCATGTTGGCGAGGTGGCCTTTGGGATTCACGACCGTGCTGTCGCCCCAATAAACGCCGAGAATCTGCCGTTCTTTCAGCAGCGCGAGGTTCAGCGGAATCTTCGGAATCTCGCCCGCAGCAAAGCCTACGACCAGGAAGCGACCGCGCCATCCGAGTGAGCGCAGCGCGGGCTCGGAGTACGGCCCGCCGACCGCGTCGTACACCATGTCGACGCCTTTTTTACCGACGATGGCGGTGACCTGATCGCGCCAGTCCGCAGCGGAATAGTTCACGCAATGATCCGCACCAAGCGATTTACAGAGGGCTAGTTTTTCATCGGTGAAAGCAGCAGCGATCACCGTCGCGCCCATGAGTTTTGCGAGTTGAATGGCCGTTGTGCCGACGCCGCCCGATGCGCCGAGAACCAGCAGCGTCTCGTCCGGTTGCAGATTGCCTACATCTTTGAGTGCGTGATATGAGGTTGCGTAGGTGAGCACAAATGCCGCCGCTTGTTCAAAACTCATGCTCGGTGGAATCGGCATCAGCATGCGCGCATCGGCCTCGGCGTATTCAGCAAAGCCGCCACGTCCTGTGCTGATCACACGGTCGCCGACTTTCACATGGGTGACGCCCTCGCCGACAGCGTGAATCACCCCTGCGAATTCAGCGCCTGGCACGAAAGGCCGGTCGGGCTTGACTTGATACAAACCTTGCACGGTCAGCGCATCAGGAAAGTTAAGCGAAGCGGCCTTGATGTTGATCGTCACTTTGCTGGGGCCAGGTGTCGGAATCGGCAAGTCCTCAATCGTCAAATCATCGATAGGGCCGAACTGTTTGCAGACGAGGGCTTTCATGGAGGATCTCAGTTTTTTTGCGGTGACGGGAATATATAGGGCGCGCTCCGCGTGTCCTATATGAGTTTGCGTGTCCCAACCACAACCGGATAATCCGGTCGTCTGGTCTTGGCCCACGTGATGAGATTCTTCGCTGCCTTGGTGCGCAGCTCCACTTCGCTTTCCACCGAATAGAACGCCGAGTGCGGCGTAAGTACCACGCGCGGATGCTCAGTCAAGCGCTCGCCGGGACGCGCGGGCTCAATCGGCAACACGTCGAGTCCGGCCGAGTCCAGCTGCCCTGAATCGAGCGCGTTTAGCAAATCCTCAATATTGATGACCGCGCCGCGCGACGTGTTGACGACATAGCTGCCACGCTTCATCGCGGCGAAACAACCAGCGTCGAGCATGCCGCGAGTCTCGTCGTTCAACGGCGTGTGTGGCGACACCACATCGGCGTGTGCGAAGAGTTCGTGCAGGTCGCGCACACGCTCCACGAACGCCGGAAAATCGCCATCGATCAGATACGGGTCATAAGCTATCACGCGCTTGAACAGGTTGCGCGAGACGTGCGCCATACGCTTGCCGATGCGACCAAGGCCGACGATACCGATAGTCATTTCAGTCGCGCGGCGACGCTTGCCGTTTGATTCGTAATGCCAGTTACCAGCGCGAATATCAGCCGTGTGAAATGTTGTGCCGCGAATGATGTCGAGCGCCAAGGCCAGCGCGTGCGTTGCCACTTCACCGACGCCGTAATCGGGCGAGTTGGCGAGCCACACGCCAAGCTTTTCGCAGGCTTTCGGATCAATCGTGTCAAAGCCCGCGCCGATGCGCGAGCAGATGCCAACGCGCGGCAGCGCAGCGAGCACGCGTTCGGTGACCGGTGCGTACTGGACTAGGAGGCCATCAGCATTGCATTCGGTCGCAGCGCGGATGACCTCATCTTCAGTCTTTGCTTGCGCGATCACAAGACGCATACCTGCATCTGCGAAGAGTTTTTCTTCAATCGTGAAGTGAGATGCGTCGAAATCGGTCAGTAGAAAAGTTGCCATATATTTTTCGGTTGTAGGAGGGGCTCTGCCGCGACCGCTCGGGATCGAACACTCAGGTAGGTCGCGGCAGAGCCGTTCCTACAAAAGCAATCGATCTCGCCGCTAATTCATGTACTGCACCAACCACAACGTGATTGGCGGAAACGCTACCAGCAATGCGGTGCGAATGAAGTCTGTCACCAAAAACGGCATGATGCCGCGATAACTCTCAGCCATTGGAACATCTTTGGCCATGCCGTTGATCACATACACATTAAGCCCCACCGGTGGCGCAATTAATCCGATCTGCACGACCATCAGAATCAGCATACCAAACCAGATTGCTTTGCTCTGTGCGTCGAGGTCGTAAATGTTGAGTCCCATCACAATCGGGAACACGATGGGCAGCGTTAAAAGGATCATGCTCATCTCATCCATCACGCCGCCAAGGATGATGTAGAACAACAAAATAAGCACGATGATGAACACCGGCGAAGCACCGGAGGCCGATACCCACTGCGCAAGCTGGGCGGGCATTTGCGATAGCGCCAGCGCAGAATTGAGCAAGTCAGCGCCCAGAAAAATCAGGAAGATCATGCCGGTGTTGGATGCGGTGCCGAGGAAGCTTTCCTGCATGCCTTTCATCGTGAGTTCGCCTTTGGCCAAGGCAGCGATGAAAGTTGCGAGCGCGCCGACCGATGCTGCTTCAGTGGGCGAAAACAGGCCGCCGTAAATACCACCAAATACGACCATGAAAATGATCAGGATGGGCCAAACGGGTTTCAACGCCGCGATGCGCTCCGCCTTTGACTGACGCGGCGCTTGCGGGCAATGATCCGGGTACTTGCGGGCAAACCACATGATGGCGAATAAGTAGCCAATCGTCGCAATGATCCCAGGGATGATCGCCGCCGCGAACAGTTTGGCGATGTTTTGTTCGGTCAAGATACCGTAGACGATCAGGATGACCGACGGCGGAATGAGAATGCCCAACGTGCCGCCGGCCGCAAGCGTCGCCGTGTAAATTCGACCGCTGTAACCGAGGCGTTTCATTTCGGGGATGGCTACTTGTCCAATCGTTGCCGCAGTCGCCACCGATGAGCCACATACAGTTCCGAACATCGCACAGGCGAGTACCGCCGCCATTGCCATTCCGCCTTTGACGTGTCCGATCATTGCGTTTGCTGCACGGAACAAGTCACGTGACAAGCCGCCTTGGGTCGCGAAATATCCCATCAACAAAAACAATGGAATCACCGAGAGGTCGTACACCGACAAGCGCGCGAAGGCGACGCCTTTCAGATGCGCGAGTAGCGCCTCCGGCGATGCCAGCAACCAGTAGCCGATGAAACCGGGAATCAACATGGTTGCGGCGATGGGCACACGTACAACCATCAACAGCATCATGAGTACCAGGAGCCCCAGTCCGATCAACATTGGAGTCGTCATGGTTGCACCCGATCTGCCGATTCGTTATGGTCATTGCCACGCAGAATGTTTGCTGCGAGTGCCAACGCTGCGAGCGTCGCTAGCACAAAGCACGGAGCCATCAAAGCGTAGGTCCACCAAAGTGGCATGCTGATGACCATCGAAGTCTCGCCGGAACTTTTCACTGAGATCGTGCCGACGACGGTGCGCCATGCGAACAGTCCCATGGCGAAGGCGAGTGTGAGTGCGCCGATTGCATCAAGCACGCGTCGTGTGCGCTCGCTTGCTTTGGCGGTAAAAAAATCCACGATCAGATTGCCGCCAGAGAATAGGCAGTACGGAAAAAACGCTGAGATGGCCACCGCGATCACGTATTGCGTAATCTCAATGTCGCCAGGCACTGGTTGGCCAAATACTGCGCGACCAATCACCGAGACCACTGTCATCGTCGCGAGAAGCATCAACATCAGGCCCCCAACGAAAGCAAACCAGAGCGATATCCGCTCAATCCAGCGTGTCCAGTTCAAGTTGTTCCCCGGCTGATTTTCTTGTGTTTTATGTTCCCTCCCCTCTTGCGGTAGAGGGCTAGGGTGAGGGTGAACGTGGGAAGAAGTTCAACTTTAATTTCTAATTCCACCATCCCCCTCTCCCCAACCCTCCCCCACCAAGGGGGAGGGGGCCAATAATCGCTACTTCTCGTACTTCTTGATCAGCCCCTGCGCCTTCGCCAGCAACGCTTTGCCGTCGTTGCCCTTGGCTGTCGCTTCAGCAACCCACTCGTCATACAAACTTGCCGACGCCGTTCGCCAGTTCACCAGTTCGCTTGCGGGGATCATGTAGAACGTGTTCTTGCGATCTTCCGCAGCCTTGCGTCCGGGCGCGGCAGATTCATCCCACGTCTTGCCAGTCTGCTTGACTAGCGCTGCGCCCGAATTGTTGTCGATAACCTTTTTCAGATCGGCAGGTAGCGAGTCGTACTTGGCGGGGTTCATTGCCATGATGAAAATGGCGCTGTACAGCGCACGTTCTTTCGGATCGGTTTCCGAGTGGAACTTCACCATCTCATGCAATTTGACGCTCGGGATCACCTCCCACGGCAGCATGAAGCCATCGATCACGCCTTTGCTCACCGCATCAGGAATGGCCGGCAACGGCATCGACACTGGCGTCGCGCCCAACTTGGCAAGCAGTTTGTTGGTCTGACGGGTCGGCGCGCGCATCTTCAGGCCCTTGAAGTCAGCGAGCGTTTTGATCTGCTTGTCCTTGGTGTGAACATAGCCTTCGTCATGGGTGTGAAACATTAACGGCTTCACGCCAGCAAATTCCTTCTGCACGGCGGGTGTCGTGAGGTAGTAATCCCACACCGCCTGCGATGAAGCTTCAGCGTTCTCGTTCATGAACGGCAGCTCGAATACTTCCATCAACGGGAAGCGACCTGCCGTGTATCCGGGCAGGGTGTAGGCAATGTCCGCCACGCCGTCTTTGACTTGGTCAAAAGCTTGCGCGGGCGTGCCACCCAGTTGCATCGCTGGGAAAATCTGGCACTTGAGTTTGCCACCCGATTCCTTATTGATCTTGTCGCACCACGGTCCGATCACTTTGGTCGGCGCCATGGCACCCGGTGCCCAAAAGTGTGAAACCTTCAGCGTGATTTCTTGCGCCTGCGCCGCGCCTGCCAACGCCATGGCCGATCCCAGCACCGCTGCCTTCAAAGTCAATTTCATGTCCGCCTCCTTTAATTACAAAACCCAATCGATGCTAGCGCCACTGGTACGGTTGCGCGCTAGCGAAAACCCCCTGTGAATCCTACAGTGCAACTGCCGGCGAAATTCGCCCAGAAGATTGCCCAAACCCGATGCGTATAGCTCCGGGCTTTTCGCAATGGGCGCGTAGGATGACAGCGTCGCCGTCCTCAAGAAAAGTGCGCGATTCACCACTTGTGAGTGCCACCGGCTGTTTTCCGCCGGCTGTGAGTTCGATCAGCGCACCTGCTTCGGTGGCCGTTGGGCCAGACAATGTTCCCGTGCCCAACAGGTCACCCGGTTGTAGATTACAGCCATTGACCGTGTGATGCGTGACGAGTTGTGCCAGAGTCCAGTACGCATGGCGGTAGCTGGTCAGACAAAGGCGCTGGGGCGGCTGTGCCTGTTCGCGCATGACGGATGTTTCGATCAATACTTCAAGCTGAATATCGAATGCACCAAGTTCGCGATTTTCCGGCGAATCAAGGTAGGGCAAAGGCTGCGGGTCGTGAGCATTTCGCGTCCATGCGGATCGATACGGCGCGAGCGCTTCCAGCGTCACGATCCATGGCGAAATGGTGGTTGCAAAGCTCTTGGAAAGGAAGGGGCCGAGCGGCTGATATTCCCACGCCTGCAAATCACGCGCCGACCAATCGTTCAGCAGACAAACGCCGAACACATGCGACTCCGCCCGTGCAATCGTGACCCGACTTCCGAGCGCATTTCCCTGTCCAATGAAAATGCCCAGCTCCAGCTCATAGTCCATGCGCTTGCTGGGGGCGAGCACCGGCTCCGAGGCACCGGGCGGCAAGATTTGCCCAACGGGTCGCGGAAAGGTTTGGCCTGACACGGCGACCGACGAGGCGCGTCCGTGATAACCAATCGGCACCCACTTGTAGTTTGGAAGCAGCGGGTTGTCGGGGCGGAACAGGCGACCGATATTGGTGGCGTGATAAACCGAGGTGTAGAAATCGGTGTAGTCACCAATATGCGCAGGTACGGCGTATTCGACATCGCGCTGCGAGATCAGGCAAGTACGAACTACCGACTCGTGCGGCGAGCCCGTCCGTAGCGCTCGCGACAGTGCCAGTCGCAACGCAGACCACGCGGGCTGGCCCATCGCCATCAAGCGATTAAGTGTCGGCTCGGCGGCAGCCTCGCAAGCTTCTACGGCGTCGCCCGTCAGTACTGAAGTACGCGCAAGCATGGCAAGATCAAGCACCTGATCACCGATCGCCACGCAACCCCGGAAAACTTCGCCCGAGTCCGCGCGACGAAACACTGCGAAAGGCAGGTTTTGAATAGGGAAATCCGTGATGCCATCATTCGCACTTTCGACGAAAGAGCGGAGCGTCGTGTCATGGGTTTCGTTGAATTGATTCATGGTCGGTCTTCGGTGTTGTTCTCTCGGTCGCTGCGCAGGAGAAGGGTACTCGCTATGGTTTCGCGGGATCGAAGTGTTTTTTAATCCCCTGCCAGCATTCAAAATAATTCTGCTGCAACTCGGGTGATTGCAACGCTTGCGGCGTAGGTCGAATAACGGTTCTCGTTTCGAACATGAACGCCATCGTATCGGTAATGTAGTGCGGTTTCGTCGTGTCCGCGTTCGATGCCTTTTCAAACGTTTCCGCATCCGGGCCGTGTCCCGTCATGCAATTGTGCAGACTCGCGCAACAGGGCGAAAACTCGTCGGCTTTCGCATCATACGCACCGTGGATCAAGCCCATAAATTCACTGGCAATATTTCGATGAAACCACGGCGGACGGAACGTATCCTGCATCGCGAGCACACGCGGCGGGAAAATCACGAAGTCGATATTACTTACGCCCGGTGTATCAGATGCGGAATGCAGGACGAGAAAAATCGACGGATCGGGATGGTCGTAACTGATAGACCCAATCGCGTTGAAGCGGCGCAAATCGTACTTGTATGGCGCGTAGTTGCCGTGCCACGCGACAACATCGAACGGCGAGTGATCCATCTGGGCGGACCAGAGGTTACCGCCGAATTTGGCGACCAATTCTGTGGGTTCGTCTTTGTCTTCGTAAGCGGCGACAGGTGTCAAAAAATCACGCGGATTGGCTAAGCCATTTGATCCAATCGGCCCACGGTCTGGCAGGCGAAAAGGAGCGGCAAAGTTTTCGCAAATGTAGCCGCGGGCTGTTTGGTCGATCAGCTCAACGCGAAAGCGAACGCCACGCGGAATCACAACGATCTCCTGTGGCTCTGCGTCGATCACACCAAGCTCTGTAACAAAGCGCAGGCGACCTTGTTGCGGCAGGATCAGCATCTCGCCGTCGGCGTTGTAGAACGCACGATTCGTCATTGAGCAATTGGCAGCATAGAGGTGAATGCCACAGCCCGACTGTGCGTGCGCATCGCCGTTACCTGCGTAGGTCACGAGGCCAGCAATGAAATCGGTGGGCTTGGTGGGAATGGGCAGCGGATTCCAGCGTAATTGATTCGGAGGCGTCGGCGTGACGGCAAAATCACTCACGAGCTTTCCGTTCCCGATTTGCGTGAACGGCGCATGCATCGCGGACGGACGGATACGATAAAGCCATGAGCGTTTGTTGTCGCCGCGAAGCGCCGTGAAAGCGCTGCCCGTGAATTGCTCAGCGTACAGCCCGTAAGGACATTTCTGCGGCGAATTGCGGCCCACGGGCAAAGCACCGGAGAGCGCCTCAGTGGCGAATTCGTTGCCTAAACCGGTTTGGTATTCGATTGATGAGCTGGTCATTTCAATGCCCTTTGCATTGCGTCTTTCAGAACGTCGAAATCGCCAATGTGATTAGCGAGGAGCAAAACAAGTTTTGCGTTGACTTCGTGACTTCGCTCCGGCGACAAGTCACGGTGAGTGTCGATCAGCGCCTCGTAGAACGCGTCGAAGTTTTTCATGTTGGGCTCGATGTTGAGCGTTGTCATTGCTTACCCTTCAATCGTTGCAGGTTGCGCGCGCTATTGCCGCTTTGATTGCGACTTCGTCGTACTGTCGCCATCGCGCGCATACGTGCTGGTCTGGGCGGAAGAGGTAGGTCGTACGGGGTTGAGCGTCGTAGCGGGCGATCCACTCGGCAGAGGCGATGATCTGCTCCCCTCGCCCCCGGAGGGGGCTGGGTTGGGGTTGGGGGAGAGGGGGACGGTTACTTGAAGCGCTGCCGGTGCTGTCCGATCCGCCGTCCCCCTCTCCCCAACCCTCCCCCTCCAGGGGGGAGGGAGCAAAACATAGCTCGTTCGAGCTACCTAATGTCACGCATGAGAAATTTGCTCCAAGGCACGGCAGGAACCAGGCTTCGATGCCACCAACACTTACCGGCGCATCCACTGCCGGTGCACCTAGCATCATTGCTCCATGAAATTCATCTGAATCGGCTGTGTTCAACGGCGAGTCATGCAGCGTCGCTGGCAGCGACAATCTCCCTGAATTCACGATGCGCCGTGCGAACGGATGGTCCCTTGCCAGCGCGAGCACCGCGTCGCGAAACAACTTGCTGATCTCGCTCTTGGGTGTAATAAAGTCTGTTGCTCGCGTCGAATTCAAAATGTTTTCGTCTGCCGCATACTCCCGTTCACTCGCATATGTATCGAGCAGGCGATCCGGCGCATTGCCGCTGGACACGAGCGCCAGTTTCCACGCCAGATTGTCGGCATCTTGAATGCCTGAGTTAGCACCCCGGGCGCCAAACGGCGACACCAGATGCGCCGAATCCCCAGCGAAAAAAACACGTCCTTGCCGAAACTTTTCCATGCGCATGCAGGCGAAGGTGTAGACGCTGATCCACTCGAATTCGAACTCTGTATCGGCCCCAAGAAGGGCCTGTACGCGAGGCCGTACGCACTCAGGCTTTTTCTCTTCCTCCGGGTCGGCATCCCAACCGAGTTGAAAATCAATACGCCACACGTTATCCGGTTGCTTGTGCAGAAGCACCGACTGATTCGGATGAAACGGCGGATCGAACCAGAACCAGCGCTCCGTTGGAAACGGCGCAGTCATCTTTACGTCAGCGATCAGAAATCGGTCACGGAACGTCTGCCCCTTCGACTCCAGCCCGAGTGCTTTACGCACTGGCGAGCGCGAACCGTCGCATGCGATCACGTAGTCCGCTGCAAGAAGGTGATTGCCATCGGGGGACTCAACCGTAAGCATTGCGCCGTCGATGCGGTTGTCTACAGCGACGACCCTGTTTTTCCAGCACACGTCAATGTTGGCCTGCTGCAGTACCGCATCGTATAGAAATCCCTCGACGTAATACTGCTGCAAATTGATGAACGCTGGGCGCTGGTGTCCGTCCTCGGCTAACAGATTGAACGTGTAAACGAGATCATCTTTCGCGAACACTTTGCCGACGTTCCATGACACGCCTTTCGCGACCATCGCGTCGCCCACACCGAGGCGATCAAAAATTTCCAGCGTGCGCTTGGCGAAACAAATCGCGCGTGATCCCGCCGAGAGCTTGTCGTCGTCATCAAGCAGCACGACTCGGATACCTTGCTGGGCAAGGTCGAGTGCGAGCGTCATGCCGACCGGGCCGGCACCTACGATGATGACCGGGTGGCGGGTTGGCATATCCGCCGCACTCGCCGCATGATCAGCAGGGCGGCGATGCTCAAAGCGCAGTGCTTGATAGTCCATCATCGACTGGTTTTGAAACGACCAGTGTCTCGACACGCAAATTTTGGAACAAGAAAAGTGCCGAATTTGCGTGTCAGGCTAGGCGCAAAGCACAACAATAGCGGGCTATTGTGAGCATTTGCAACGACGCATGGCGCGCAAAGGCGGCGCTTTGATGTTTCAAAATTTACGGG
>JANXUB010000147.1 GCA_025352105.1 Burkholderiales bacterium
AAAGGTCGATTCAGTAATAAGCTGCCTCGGATTTTCTCAACGAAAACTGCGTCCGTCCTACAGACAATATTCATGACATTGGCTTAGACTCGGGTCACGATTTTTGCTGTCTGCCTGTTATGAAAAACCACCCGCGTCTGATCGCCAAAGCGCTAAGCGCTGCCGGACTCCTGTCAACGCTCGCACTTGGCGTGGCCGATGCCAACACACTGCAACTTTCGCAGGAAGGTGCTGGCGAAGCGCTCATTTTTCCGTATTACACCGTGCGCAACGGCACGCTGTCGTTTGTGTCGTTGGTGAATCAGACGGTCGCGGCCAAAGCTGTGCGCGTTCGTCTGCGAGAGGCGGTCGGTGGGCAGCCCATTGCCGAGCTCAACGTGTTTTTGTCCGCGAAAGACGTCTGGACGGCGGCCATCGTGCCGACCGCCGACGGCGCGTCCATTGTCAGTAACGACAAGTCCTGCACATTTCCCAAGTTCTCCGGGAGCACGAGTTCGAGTCCAGTTCCGGCTGCATTGGCGTTCTCGAACGCCGCCTTTGCGACCGACGCACTATCGGCGCTGGATCGCACGCGAGAGGGCTATCTTGAAGTCATCGAAATGGCCACCGTGCCCAACGCCAGTCTTCTGGGCAGAGATGTCACTCACGTCGCCGGGGTTCCAGCCTGCCGCCTGACTGACGACGCGGGCATAGCGCTCGTTCAGAATTCGCAAGCCGCGCCGCCAAGCTCTGTTGCGCCACCTTCGGGTGGCCTTGTCGGCACCATGAGTTTCATCAATCTCGGCGACGGACTGAGCGTTTCATACAACGCCACCGCCATCAACGGCTTTTGGAAAACAGGCGCGGGTGCGCCAACGCCAACGATCACTGCATCGGGCAGCCGATTGCCTGATCTCGCAAGCGGCGGCAACGGCACGATCACCGTGACCGACAAAGGCAAAACCTACGTCTCGACGTTTGCGCGATCCATCGACGCGGTGTCGGCGTTGTTCATGAATTCGTCGATCATTGGCGAGTACGCGTACACACTTGACGGGACGCTCAGCTCCGCGCTGGTGATTATGTCGCCGACCAAGCCTTATTACATTTACGATGGGTCGCGCCCTCCGTTTCAGAACTTGTACGTTCCGACATTAGGAAAGGGGGCCTGTGAGGACTACTCGTATATGTCTATCGATCGCGAGGGATTTGTTGGAGTTAGCGGAGACGACTTCTCAGCATCACCGCCACGTCCACCGCAACAATTCTGTAACGTCGTCAACGTGTTTGGATTTACCCCCAACAACACCGCGTTTAATTCGCCACGTATGCAAATGCTTGCAGCTGTCCAAGCGCAGGGAAGAGACGTGCCCACTACAGGTAATGAGGGCGGTCATTTGGCAATTTCACCGACCAGCCCAACTGGACGACTCGTACCGACCAGCCCGTTCGTGTTTGCGCGTTCGGACGCTACCGGCGAATTGATGTGGACACCGTCCGCGCACACCTACTTCGGCCTGCCGATGATCGGCTTCGCGCTGTCTGTCGCCAAATACAACGCGGGTTCGCCGCAACAAAACTTCGGCAACCTGAACCCGCTCACTACACAGCGCGATATTCGTTAGACGACATCACTGCGGGCATTGCAACGCCCGCCGATTCACTTCAAGTGTTTCGCAAAAAACCGCTCAGTCCGGTCGTAAAAATCCGTCACGTTTTCCGGCTTGGTGAAGCCGTGTGATTCGTCGACATAGACGTGATAGTCGAGCGGTTTTCCGGCTTTTTCCATGGCGCTTCGCATCGTCGTGCCGTGGATGAGTGGCACACGCTTGTCCTGCCCGCCCATCGTCAGCATGACGGCTGCCTTGATTTTGGCGGCGTTCTTTGCCGGCGACGTTGCGTCGAACTGCGCGCGATCTTTTTCATGATCACCGACGCGGCGCTTGAAATCAGTTTCAAAATAATCGCTCAGCTGCGCCGTGTCCGACCACGACACCGTTTGCAACAACTCCAGATCGGTCACGGCGATGTAGGAGCTGGCGCAGCGCCAGAGGTCGGGGTCCTTCACCAGCCCTTGCAGCGACGCGTAACCGCCGTAGCTGCCGCCGAAAAGGCACATGCGTGATTTGTCGACGACGCCGTCGTTGACGAGCTGCATTGCGCCATCGGTGATGTCGTCCTGCATGGCGAGTCCCCACTGTTTCATCGACGCGTTGTAGTGCCGCGCGCCGAATCCAGTGGAGCCGCGCGGCTCGGGCTCTAGCACTGCGTAGCCGCGTGATGCGAAGAACTGTGCGGCGGGCCAGCGCCCCCATTGCACGCCATGAAATGAGCGCACCCACGGCCCGCCGTGAATGTGAACGATGAGCGGGAGATTTTTGGCTTCGACGTTTTTCGGCAAAGTCAGCCACGCCGGAATGACGAGGCCATCGCGCGCTTTGTACGACACAAACTTGCGCTCGGGCATCAGCGCGGCGGGCAGCCACTCACGCGTCGCGGCGATCCTTTCCAGATTGCGTTTGTCGGCGTCAAACAGGTAGTAGGTGCCAGCGTCGGTTGCGGACTGCGCGAACACGAGCATCCGTCGGCCGCTGCCGTTGCTGGGTGTGAGCGTGTTCACCGTCTGCGGCAGCGCCGAGTCCAGGGCGAGTTGAAGCGCCGCGAAGTCCGCATCGAACCAGTGCGTCTGCGGCTTTTCTGCACTGAATTTCACGCCGAGTAATTTTTGCGTTTCCGGCTGCTGGATGAGTCCGCCACCGATGTCCAGCCACGGGTGCGAATACAGCTTTTCGCCGAGCTTCTTTTGTGCGATATCGAAGCGATACAGGGCAGCGTGGCTGCCGCCCGCGCGGGTGGACACGATGAGCTGGTCGTCGCCATCGAACGCCACGGGGCGGATTACCTGCGCTTCATTTGCCAATGCGATGAGCTGCTGCCATTCGCCCTCCGCGTCCGCGCGATACCAGAGGCTGTAGGTGCGCGCGCGGTCGGGCGACTCGCGCGGATCATGCCGTAGCGCCGCGCGCACACCGCCGTTTTTGTCCAGCGCCCATTGGACGACGTCGCCGGGATTGCGAAAGGTTAATGTGACGCTTCGTCCCGTGCGGGTGTTGAGCCGAACGACTTCCTCGGAGGCGTTGTGACTTGAGCGCCGGGCGACGATTAAATCGCCACCGCCATCGCGTGCAGCGCCGAGGATGCGTGGATACTGTCGCTCCATCCGGAGGTTCCGGGCGCTGGCCGTCTCGGCGTCGATGGCGAAGTAACCGGCGTAGACCTGCACTGCGCCATTTTCAAGCTGCTGATCTCGCGTGCGAAAAAAGATTCGCTGGTTGTCAAGCCACAGAAAATCAGATACATCGACATAGTCGAGCGTCGTTAGAGCCCGCGATGTTTTTTGCTCCAGATCGACAATGACCAGATTGTCCCGCCCGTTGACCGGAGCCAGCGCGGCGAACCGCTTGCCGTCGGGCGATAGGGACATTTGCGAATACCGCGGCAGGCGGAAAAAATCGGCTGTGGGAATCTCGGAAGCGCTTTTGTACGCGACAGCCGCTGGCAGCGTGTTGTTCGCTGCCACGGCTAGCCCTACCAGCGCAACAAACGCGCACAGTCCGCTCGTGATCCATCGAATCGCTTGTGTTTTGATCATGAAGTGAGCGCCTGACAGGACAATGGCATGGAAGCTGTGAGTGTAGGCGTGGGAGCGCTTCATAGGCTACAGCACGGCGATTAGCTTTTTCACTAAACCATGCGGTATGGCGGGCTAGAAGCTATTTACGACATTAGTCGATATAGATGATTTATCGCATGTAGCCCACACGCAATAGGCCGTTTATGTAAAAAGCTGTATTTCCGGCACACCGCTCTATCGCAGCGCAAACAGCAACCCAAACGGAATAAAAATCACGCTCGCGATATTGCCGACGAGCACAATCGAGGCAACTTTTTCCGGCTCCTGTTTGTAGTAGTCCGCCACCAGAAAATTCAGCACCGCAGGCGGCAGCGAGCCGAACAAAAACACGAGCCCCATCTGCTCTTTTGTCATCGGCAACCAGTTCACCAGCAGCCCGGCGACGAACAAACCGGTGAGCGGACAAATAGCCGCGCCGAGCAACGAATTGGAAAAATCCTCGCGCTTGACATCCAGCATGCGCACGCCAAGCGAGAGCAGCATCACCGGAATCGTGCAATCGCCAATCATCTTCATCGGCGCATGCACGCTGTCCGGCAAATGCGTGCCCGTAAGGCCGAGCGCGGCGCCGATGATCGTTGCCCAGACCATAGGGCTTTTCGCGAGCACTTTGAGGTCGGCATGTTTGTTCACGATGAACGCACCGACTGTGAAGTGCAGCAGGTTCGACGTCGTGAACAGTGCGACCATTCCCGCCACGCCGGGCGCACCGAAGGCGAATAGCGCGAGTGGCAGACCCATGTTGCCGCAGTTGTTGAACATCATCGGCGGCACAAAAGTGCGCGGATTTTGCCCGGAGAGTTTGGCATACGGCCATGCCATCAAACCCGAGCCCAGCACGATAACAATCGACGCCACCACCAGTGGCCACAGCGACAACAGATCAACGCTCTTGTCGCTCAAATTGGCAAGCACCAGAAACGGCCCGAACACATCAAGATTCAGCCGATTGACCACGCGCATGTCGGGCTTCCACATTCGGCCGAGGATGTAGCCCAGCACGATGATCGCCAATACCGGCAGGACAATTTCGAGAATGCGCAGCGCGATGTTCATTTCTGAGTGCCCCGACTCGCGTCGTCTCGGGCGGGCCACATCCAGACAATGAGCAGCAAAAGCGTCACGCAGAGCGCGGCAAACGCGATGACGAAGCCTTCAGCCCCATAACCCGTGCCCGTTCCGCTGCGGTACAAGTTGACCACGCCGCCGATGCCCCACTGCAACACAAAGATTGAGCCGAACAGACCCATGTTAAGCGCCGCGTTGGCACGACCGACGATACCGCTCGGGTAGTACGGCGACAGAAGCGCAAAATAATTGTTGGTCGCAGCACCAAAAAAACCGAACGCAAAAAACAAGACGGGCAACCCGACGCTTAGCTTCAGCGCAAACGGCGCGAGCGTCAACGCGAACAGCACAAGCATCCAGTGGTTGTAGATAAACGCGTCGCGGTTTGCCGCGCGCAGCCGCCCGGTGACCCAGCCGTGAAACAAATTGCCGACCAACATTCCCACCGGCATGCAAATCAAAACGCGCGCAAGCGCGTCGCCCGAAAGCCCCGCCACATGCGTGAGCCACGGGCCTGCCCACAACGACTGTACAGCCCACAACGCGCCCACCGCAAACGACACGGCGGGAAACGAATGCCGTGCCTGCCGCGTGCGCCAGACGTGACCAAGCGCGGTCGAGAGACTGACCGCAGGTTGGGCGGACGCCTTTGAGCGACACGGGGGCGTCACCGTCAGCAGCATCACCACCGCGAAAGCGATAAAGCCCGCGCAATACAAAAATACGACGCGCCAGCCGAGGCTCGCGATCGCCCACTGCGCCGGCACTGTCGCCGCGATTGCGCCCAGCGTGCCCACCGCGAACATGACGCCATTGACCATCGGCTGCTGCGGCACAGGCAGCCAGATGGCGAACGCGCGAAGCGAGCTCATCAGGCACACAGCAACGCCCAACCCAATCAGCGCGCGCCCCAAGCCGAGGGTTGCGCTGCTTTCGGCGAACGCAAACAACATCGTGCCAAGCGCGGCAACCACGAGCGCGCTAGCGTTGACCCGGGCGCTGTCAAAGCGATCAAGCAGCGATCCAAGCGGCAACTGCGCCACGGTGAACGCGATGAAATACAGACTCGTGAGCAAACCCAGATCAGCGGCGTTCAGGCCGAAATCCCGAATCAATTCGGGTGCCGCCACCGCGTTGACGTTTCGCAGCAGCACTGACGCGAAATACGCGAGTGCGAAGGGAAAAAACAGACGCGCCATCAGTCCAAGGGTGAATTCCCGCTGCGGTAACGGCGTCGAGACGGACGCGGCACTCAAAGAATGAACTGCGAAAGGTTCTCGTCGCGCACGATGCCCGCGAGCTTTTCATCAACGAACGTCGCATCGATATCGATGGTGTGACCGGTCAGTGAATCGGCGGTGAAACTTACGTCTTCAAGCAGCCGCTCCATCACGGTATGCAAGCGACGAGCGCCGATATTTTCTTGCCGCTCATTAACGGTAAACGCAATTTCGGCGAGGCGATGAATCGCGTCCGGCTTGAAGTCGAGCGTGACTTGCTCCGTAGCCAGAAGGCCTGCGTATTGCCGCGTCAGGCTCGCATCGGTGCTGGTCAAAATCCGCTCAAAATCCTCAACCGTCAACGCAGCCAGCTCCACGCGAATCGGAAAACGCCCCTGCAATTCCGGGATCAAATCGCTTGGCTTCGACAGGTGGAATGCGCCGCTGGCAATGAACAAAACGTGATCGGTTTTGATCGCGCCGTATTTGGTGTTAACGGTCGTGCCCTCTACCAGCGGCAGCAAATCGCGCTGCACGCCCTGACGTGACACATCGGTTCCGCTCGATTCCTGGCGCGTCGCGATCTTGTCGATCTCATCGAGAAACACGATGCCGTTTTGCTCGGCGTTGTCGAGCGCCGTCTGCTTCAATTCATCTTCGTTGATGAGCTTGGCGGCTTCTTCGTCCTGCATCACTTTCATCGCCTCGTCGACGCGCATCTTCTTTGATTTTTTGCGCTCGCGATGCATGTTGGCGAACATGCCCTGAATCTGCTGCGTCATCTCCTCCATGCCGGGGGGGGCCATCACCTCCATCTGCGGCGCGGTGACGGCAACCTCGATTTCAATTTCCTTGTCGTCCAGCGCACCTTCACGCAGCATCTTGCGAAATTTCTGTCGCGTCGCGTTGTCCGTTGGCTTCAAGTCGTCAAAATTCACCGCGCTGGGTGGTGGCAGCAACGCGTCGAGCACACGATCCTCGGCCGCATCCTGCGCGCGATCACGCACGGCCCTGATCGCCTGCTCCCGCGTCAGCTTGATTGACACTTCGACCAGATCGCGAATGATGGTGTCGACGTCACGTCCGACGTAGCCCACCTCGGTGAATTTCGTCGCCTCCACTTTCACGAACGGCGCATTCGCAAGGCGGGCCAATCGCCGCGCAATTTCAGTCTTGCCAACGCCGGTCGGCCCGATCATCAGAATGTTTTTGGGTGTTATTTCCTGACGCAGCGGATCGTGCACCTGCTGTCGCCGCCAGCGATTTCGGAGCGCGATGGCGACGGCTTTTTTTGCGGCGGCTTGACCCACGATATGCCGATCCAGTTCAACAACAATTTCTTTCGGGGTCATGGGAGTGGACATAGCGGGACTTGAAGCTTAACAATTAGCCCATCATTCTATTTGCCACGATTTTCCAAACGCGCATAAACTTGTAGCAAATGAGCACGTCAGCCGACCATCCGATGAAATTGAGCGTGTCCCTTCGAGACGCTTCGAGGGGTTACAGTGTTACGCCCAATCGTATTCCGCTGGCTACATTACGAGACTTCGCGAAAGATGTCGATGATTTTCTGAAGGGTGAATCGGGCGAAATTGCGACAAACAACCTTGATGTAGCCATCCTTTCCGGCTCTTTGGTAATTGAGCCGATTGATCTGATTGTTGCGCCGCGTTTTTTTCATGATCTCGCAGGCCTTGCGTTGTCGCCAATCATTGATCTGCTGGACAAAAAGCGGCGAGAAGTCGTCGAAAAGTGGCAAAAGCGCGCTCGCGGCTCGCGTGGTTTAGCGTACGTAATCTCAAGCCCGTCACTTGCAACGCCTCTAATCATCAGCGCGGAAACGGATTTTCGGCTGGATGATGCGGACAACTGGGTGCGCGTCGAACGTTACTTGAACGGTGAAATTGAAGATCTTGGCGGTGCCAATAAATCAAATGCGCACCTGCGTCTACCCAGCGGCGAATTGATTCGCGTAGCGACATCAAAGAGCATCCTGCGTGACGAAACGATTAATCGCTTATACAAGCCCAGCATGGTGCGTTTTCGTGCGGACTTCAACATCGTCACGCACGAGTACCGCAATGCCGAGCTCATCGAGTTCGTGGACTACTCACCCAAATTCGATGAGGTAGCTTTTCAGCGACTCACCGAACGTGGGCGTACTGCATGGAAGGACGTCGGAAATCCGTCTGATTGGGTTGAGACTCTGCGGGGATCGAGCAATTGAATAGCTTGTTAGTCGACACTGGGTTTTTAATTTCGCTCGCTGATCCAACAAAACTGCATCACACCGCCGCAGTTACTTACTTCAAAGAAGCGCTTGCGCATGGGGTGCCGATATACCTGTCTTCCATCGTCGCGTCCGAATTTCACGTTAAGCAACCCGTGTCGGATCTTGGGCTGCGCAACTTTATTGTGCTTCCGTTCAACATCGACCACGCACTTCGTTGTGGAGATTTAATGAAGCATATGAAACGAGACGCGGGCGACGACAGGGTCTCAGTGAAAGATGATGTGAAGATTATTGCGCAATGCTCATGCGATGAAATTTCGCACCTGATTACTTTGGATGAGCAAACTCTGGTCAAGTATCTAGCGAGGTTTAACGAACTGAAACTAGTCTCCACAAAAGCAATTCTCCTTAGCAACGGCTTCGACGCATCGTGGTTTCACAACGGTCAAGCTCAACTAATTCCTTAAACTGGTTGCCGCCCTTCATGCCCATCCTGCAAGACAAAAAAATCCTTCTTACCGGCCTGCTATCCAATCGCTCGATTGCGTTTGGCATCGGCAAAGCGCTCAAGCGCGAAGGCGCAACGCTCGCTTTTACCTATGCCGGTGAAGCCATGAAATCGCGCGTGGAGAAGCTTGCGCCCGAACTCGGTGGCGGTCTGATTATGAGCATGGATGTGACGCAGCAGGACGAAATTGACGCGGTTTTTGCGAAACTGGGCAGCGAATGGGGCGGGCTCGACGGCGTCGTGCATTCGATTGGTTATGCCCCGCGCGAGGCGATCACTGGGGATTTTCTGGATGGTTTATCGCGAGCGTCCTTCATGACGGCGATGGACATTTCGGCTTATAGTTTTGCCGCACTCGGCAGGGCGTCGCGCGAGCTGATGCGCGGTCACAATGGTTCGCTATTGACGTTGTCATATCTCGGCGCGGTGCGCAGCGTGCCGAACTACAACACGATGGGCGTGGCCAAAGCAGCGCTTGAGGCGAATGTGCGCTACATGGCAGCCACGCTCGGGCCAGAAGGTACGCGCGTCAACGGCATCAGCGCCGGACCGATAAAAACGCTGGCGGCGGCCGGTATTGCGGGCTTCTCCACGATGCTCAAGAACTTCGCGAATGCCGCACCACTGCGCCGCAACATCACGGCCGACGAAGTGGGCAACGTTGCCGCATTCCTCATGTCCGATTGGGCGAGCGCGATGACCGGAGAAATTCTCTATGTCGACAATGGCTATTCGCAGGTTGCAGCGGGCATGGATGACGGCGGCGAGAAGCCGAAGGAGTAGCTAGCGTTTCCGCGCAGTACAAAACGCTGCTACTTGCTCAATGTAGTCCGGAAACTCGGCAATCGCATGATCACTGCCATCGATAATGTGCTGATACGCGCCCGGATAATGGTCGCGCATCTGCCGCCAGTCCAGCACTTCGTCGCCCGTCGCTGCTAACAGGAAGTAGCGCTCTGGCCGCGTGATTTTTTCGATCTGCAACGCGGCAAGTTCGTGGAGATATTCCGCGCGCCACTCGAACGGTTCGCCCGAGTGATAGCTGGTGAGTTCCCCAACGTAACCGGCGAGATCGTTGGCGGGCATCACGGCAGGATTCAAAAGCGCAGCGCGGCAGCCATACGCTTCCGCCAGAAACGTCGCGTAAAAACCTCCGAGCGACGAACCGATCAGCGCCCAGTCTTTGGCGGCGTCACCTCGATCTTCAATCAATTCGCGCGCCAGCTCAATGGCCACCGCCGGGCTCGCGGG
>JANXUB010000146.1 GCA_025352105.1 Burkholderiales bacterium
TTCGATGATTTCCATTGGCGCGGCGATTGAGCCGGAACGAATCAGCAGTGCGATGTCGCTCGTCTCACGGGTCGACATGCGACCGCTGATCTGGAAGCTGGCACCCAGCTCACTTTGAATCGTCGGCGCGGTGATGACCTCGGCTTTGCCTTTTTCAATCAGGACAATGGCCATGCGGTTGCCGACGTTCTGGCCCGTGACTTCCCGCAGGATGCGCGCGCCCTGACCGTCGGTGCTCACGCGCACAATCGGCTGGTTGTTCTGACCGTCGAACGCGGGTTCCGCGCCGTTGATGCGCTCGCCAGTGATGACGTATTGCTTCTTCACCAGAATTTGACCGCCATCGCGATCATTCATAAGCTCGGTGCCAAACGGAACGTTGCCATTTTGAGCGGCCTGAAGCGATGCGCTGTTTTTGCTGACATCGGCTTCGACCATGCGCAGCTCCAGCGTCCCGGTACGCCCGATGACGTCCTTCAAACGCGCAGGATCCGACGCGCCTGGCACCTGAATCACGATGCGATCCGTGCCCTGACGCTGAATGATCGGCTCGGTGAGGCCCAGCGCGTTGATGCGGTTGCCGAGCACCTTCTGGTTTTGCTCAATGGCAGCGTCGGCGAGCTTTTTCTTTGCGTCTTCCTTGAGCGTGATGACAAGGCGCAAGTCCTGCGCCGCGCCGTCTTCCTTGATCAGCAAATCGGCGTTGCTTTCGGTGATTGCCTTCGAGCCCTTTTCACGCTCGGCCGGGTCGCTGAATTTGATGGCGATGGTGTCGCCCGCTTTGTCGACGCCGTTGTACTGAACCTTCTTCTCACGAAGCAAACCGCGAATATCAGCGGCATTGCGGTCCGCCGCGCGATCCAGCGCGCCCTTCATGTCCACCTGCATCAGGAAGTGCACGCCGCCGCGCAAATCGAGGCCAAGCGACATGGGTTTCGCGTTGATCGATTGCATCCAATGTGGTGTCGTCGACTCGTTGGTGAGCGCGATGATGTAGTTGCCGGAGCCGTCGGATGAACCGGCGTTCAGGTCTTTCAACAGCAGCGCCTTGGCCTTTGACTGCGCATCGGTATCGCCACGAGCGAAGCGCACATGCACGCCGTTCGCGGGATCAAGTTCGGAGGACGTTGGCGCGAGGGCCGCGCCCTTGAGCGTCTTCTCAACGCGCTCGAGCAGTGACGCATCGAGGCGAACAGACGGCTTGTTGGTCGATACCTGAACGGCCGGAACCTGCGGGAAGATGTTGGGAACAGTGTAGAAAAAACCGATCACAATCGCTGCGATCATGATCAGGTATTTCCAGAGCGGGTAGCGGTTCATAGGCGTGAGCCCTATGCAAAAGATTGGGTGCAGGTTGGGATGATTTGGATCATCGCAACCGGGAAAACTTCGTCAGCCCGCTCCGGTCTGCACCGGGGTGAACTGGGCCGGGAGCGCGCGACGAGAGGCTTAAATTTTCCTAGATTTGTTTAAGCGAACCCTTGGGTAGCAGCGCCGTCACGGCATTGCGCTGAAACGCAATTTCGGTTGAGCCACCGACTTGCAGCGTGACATAGTTGTCGTCCAACTTGACGACCTTGCCAACAACGCCGCCGGCGGTGACGCATTCGTCGCCCTTTTGCAGCGCTTCCATCATCGCTTTTTGCTCTTTCGCGCGCTTTTGTTGCGGACGAATCAGCAGAAAGTAGAAAACAACAAAAATGCCCACCATCGGGAGCAGTGACAGGAACTCATTCCCGCCCGCGCCGCCGCCAAACAGTGATTGCGCGTGTGCAGTACCAAACATGGGAGAAACCCTCGACAAATCAAAAAGTTAACCTTGGATTGTAGCGGGCAGCGGGCGGTTGTCTTAGTGACCTTGCGAGGAGCAGCTTTTTGCTGGAAGCGCTATTTCATTGGGGCTAGAAGCCTATTTTGCACTATATCGACATATGCGAAAAACGCTCGCCATCCCTCATTTAAGCTGACTTTTATGAAAAAGCTGCTATTTGGTGTCGCCTTGTTCACGATGCCACGCCCTACCGCTTACAGGCGAGAGCTACGGCCGCGGCACCGCCAAGTACACCAACGCGCGCACGTCGGTGGCGCTTTCCAGTGCCCAGGCCGCGTCCATCAAGGGCCGCAAAGCTGCGCCACCCAACACCGGCTCGGCCAGAGCCGAAAACTTGCGCTCCAGATCGGCGTCAGTCAGCGGTCTTTGCAGCGAACCTATCGCATGTTCGACGTGAACCTCCTTGCGCGAGCCGTCTTTCATCACAGCTACAGCACGCACCTCCGCCTCGTCAATCGACGGATCAAC
The DNA here is from genome assembly GCA_025352105.1 of Burkholderiales bacterium. Lineage (GTDB taxonomy): Bacteria > Pseudomonadota > Gammaproteobacteria > Burkholderiales > Casimicrobiaceae > Casimicrobium. Next base: position 2,300 of record JANXUB010000146.1, read on the forward strand.
CGTAGCGACAACCTTGCGACGGATCGCGACGACATCCTCACGATTGACCAGTGCATCATCAAATTCACCCTCGCCCGCCTCGCCAAACAAGAGCCCCGCCGCGCAGCCGTGATACACGCTGAATTTCGCTTCCAGCCCGTCTTTCGGCTCCTTCTTGCCCGTGAGCTCCAGCACCAGCGAATGCACAGCGATTTCGATCCGCTCGACGTCATCGGCGCGCACGCCCGCCGCCCGCAATTGCGCGCAAGCGTCAATCGCTGGATGAATCACGATGCCGCAGGCAAACGGCTTGTACGTGTTGAACGAAATCTCGAAACGCGAACCGAGTTCATCGGTGATTTCATTCCAGTCACATTTGGTCGACGCGACCTGCATGAAACCGCGCGGAGCCTCCAGCGCACGCTTGCTCGACGTGAATCCTTCGCGCGCCAGCAAAGCTGCGAGCAGGCCCGCGCGAGCCGCCGCGCCTGGGTGAAATGGTTTGGTCATGGTGCCAAATTGCTCGCGCAAGCCGACCGGTGTGGATGCCGCAATACCGAGCGCCATTTGCGTCTGGTCAACATTGAGCCCAAGCAGGCGCGAGCATGCCGCCGCCGCGCCCAGCATCCCGGTGGAGCCCGTAATGTGCCAGCCCCGGTCGTAATGATCCGGGTACATCGCATTGCCCACGCGGCAGGCGACGTCAATGCCGAGGACCAATGAATCGATCACGGCCCGCCCGCTTGCGCCCGTGACTTCGGCGAGCGCCAACGCAGCTGACGCCACCGGCCCCGCAGGGTGAATGATGGTTTTCAGATGGGTATCGTCAAAGTCAAAGGTGTGTGAGGTGATGCCATTGACGAGTGCCGCGCCTGCCATGTCAACGCGTTCTTTCCGTCCGAGAACGGTCGCTTGTGGTGACGGTCGCATGACGGCCAGCGCGCGCAGCGCAGCATCCGCCGCTTCGTGATGCGCCGCGCCAATCGCGCAACCAAACCAGTTAAAAAACGTGCGATGCGCCTCGTGATCAACCGCGTCGCTCCATCCTCGCGACGGATGGTTTGCCACGAATTCAGCGAGTGTTCGCGTGACGGGTGGCGGGTTGTGGTCGGCGGTGACTTGGGTGTTGCGGGCCATGATTGATTTCAGAACTTAAGTCGGAGGATTTGGTTCGGCTCCCTCTCCCCTGGAGGGAGAGGGCTGGGGAGAGGGGGACGGTGGGTCGAAGCGCGAACGGCAAAAGTTTCAGCCATCGTCCCCCTCACCCCAACCCCTCCCCCACGGGTGGGGAAGGGCTAAAAGCAGCTACGTATTAATCTCAATATTTCGATCACGCACAAGCTTCGTCCAGCGCGCAACTTCGGCCTCGATAAACGCGGCAAATTCCGCAGAGGTCATCGGCATCAGATCCAAAGCTTCGCCCGACAGCCTCTCGCGCAGCTCCGGCGTACTGATCGCCTTGTTGATCTCTTCGTTGAGTCGCGCGACGATGGACGCGGGCATTTTTGCCGGGCCTACGATGCCGTACCACTGAACCGCAGTGAAGCCCTTGTAGCCAAGCTCTTCAAACGTAGGCACGTCCGGTAGCGCCGGATGTCGCTTGCTGCCGGTCACGGCGAGCGGACGCAGCTTGCCGCTTTTGATGTGCTGCAACGCGGCCGCCAGCCCCGGCATCATGAATTGCGTCTGGCCGCCGAGCACATCGGTGATCGCAGGTGTGATGCCGCGATAAGGCGCATGCGTGGCCTGAAAATCGGAGGCCAGTTTGAATTGCTCGACCAAAAGATGCGTCAGCGAACCTTGTCCTGATGTGCCAAAACTGAGCGGCGTTTTCTTCGCGAGCGCGACGAAATCCTTAAGCGTGTTCGCTGCAACGCCCGCGCTGACAACGAACACATTCGGCGTGCCCGCGACCATCGCAATGGCAGTGAAATCCTTCACCGCGTTGTATGGAATGTTCCGCATCGCGGGGTTGGTGCCGTGCGTGGCGACATAGCCGAGCATCAGCGTGTAGCCGTCCGGCGCGGCGCGCATGGTGACTTGCGACGCGATGACGCCACCGCCACCGCTCATGTTCTCCACGATAAACGCTTGCCCAAGCGCCTTCTGCATGCGCTCCGCGACCGTGCGCGCGACGAGATCGACGCCACCTCCCGGAGCTACGGGAGCGATGATTTTTACCGTACGGTTGGGGTAGGCACCTGTCTGCGCAAACGCGCTTTGCGCCATCACACTGACGATCGCAGCCAGCGTGCCTTGTGAAAAATTTCTGCGGTTCATTTCAAAATCTGCTCACCTGTTAGCGCGGTCAGATTGTAGGAGCGGCTGCGCCGCGACCCATCGTTACATTTCAAAACGTTGTCGCGGCGGAGCCGCTCCTACAAGACCAATCAGTCCGTTCCGCGCGCCCGATCCCGATGAAACTGCTCGCGCCATGCGACGAAGCGTTGCTGCTCAATCGCTTCACGCATTTCTTTCGCAAGCTCAAGGTAGTAATGCAGATTGTGGATCGTGTTCAACATCGCGCCGAGGATTTCGCCGGTTTTGTTTAAGTGATGTAAGTAGGCGCGGCTGAAGTTCTTGCAGGTGTAGCAACTGCATGATTCGTCGAGGGGGCGAGGGTCGTCGCGGAATTTCGCGTTTTTGAGTTTGATGTCGCCGAAGCGCGTGAACAGCCAGCCGTTCCTCGCGTTCCTCGTCGGCATTACGCAGTCGAACATGTCGATGCCGCGCTCGACTGAGTAAACCAAATCCTCCGGCGTTCCGACACCCATCAAATAATGCGGTTTGTCGGCAGGCAGTTTCGGGCCGATGAAATCGAGGATGCGATGCATGTCCTCTTTTGATTCACCCACCGACAGGCCGCCCACGGCGATGCCGTCAAAGCCAATATCCATAAGGCCTGCGAGCGACTCCGCTCGAAGCGACTCGAACAGCGTGCCCTGAACGATGCCGAACAAAGCGTTGTTATTTTCGAGTCGCGCGAGCTCGTCTTTCGAGCGCTGCGCCCAGCGCAGACTCATCTGCAACGACGCCTGCGCTTGCTCTAGCGTTGCATCGGCTGCCGTACATTCGTCGAGCTGCATCACGATGTCGGAGTTGAGCGTGTGCTGAATCTGCATCGATACTTCGGGCGACAGAAACAATTTGTCGCCGTTGATCGGTGAGGAGAAGTGCACGCCCTCTTCTTTGATCTTCCGCAACTGGCCCAGCGACCAAACCTGAAAGCCGCCCGAATCGGTGAGGATCGGCCCCTTCCAACCCATGAAGTCGTGCAGGCCTTTGAACTGCTCGATGATCGTCGTGCCCGGTCGCAACCACAAATGAAATGTGTTGCCGAGGATGATCTGCGAGCCGATATCGATCAAGTGCTGCGGCGTCATCGCCTTCACCGTGCCGTACGTTCCAACGGGCATGAAGATCGGCGTTTCTACGACGCCGTGATTCAGATGGACGCGACCGCGACGGGCGTTGCCGTCGGTATTCAGGAGTTCAAATTTCATGGGTGAGTGGTAGTTTTTTTGTAGGAGCGGCTGTGCCGCGACCGTGCGTGAGTTGCGAAAATCGGGTCGCGGCGGAGCCGCTCCTACAGGGTGCTGCGTTGCAGGAGCATCGCGTCACCATAGCTGAAAAATCGGTAGCGTTGTTCAATCGCGTGGGCGTATAGCGAACGAATATGTTCATAGCCTGCGAATGCAGAGACGAGCATGAGCAATGTCGATTTGGGCAAGTGGAAGTTCGTAAGCAGGACGTCCACCACTTTGAACTCAAAGCCCGGCGTGATGAAAATGTCGGTCTCACTCTCATGCGCACGCAGCTCGCCGCACTCGCGCATGCAGCCTTCAAGCGTGCGCACACTCGTTGTACCAACGGCCACCACACGACCACCGCGCGCCTTGCATGCGTTGACAGCATCCACCGTCGCTTGCGGCAGAGCGTAGCGTTCGCGATGCATTTTGTGTTCGCTGAGATTGTCCGTTTTGACCGGCAGAAACGTACCCGCTCCGACGTGCAGTGTGACATGCGCCATCTCGATACGGCGCTCGCGACACGCGGCCAAAGTCGCCTCGTCGAAATGCAGCCCCGCAGTCGGCGCAGCGACCGCACCTTCGTGCTCTGCGTATACGGTCTGATAGCGCTCAGTGTCGCCGGGGGCGGCGGCGCGCTGCATGTAAGGCGGCAGCGGCAGTTCGCCCGACTCTCGCATCAGTGATTCAAAGTCGCCCGAGCTCAGTTGCACCTGAAAAAAGCGATCATCGCGACCAACAATTTCCGCTTGATGCTTGCCCGCGATCACGATGCGCGTGCCGGGCTTGGGCGCATGGCTTGCGCGCAGTTGCGTCAGTGCGAGCGTGGGGGACAGCAAGCGCTCCACCAGAACCTCAACGAGACCACCGCTCGCTTTGACCGCGCGCAGCCGCGCGTTCAAGACTTTTGTGTTGTTGAAAATTAGCAGATCGCCGGGCTGAAGCAGCGTTGGCAAATCGCGGAACGTTTTATCGTGCGGTGTCGCTGCACGGCCATCGAGCAGGCGGCTCGCCGAGCGCGTCGCCAAAGGAAATTGCGCGATCAGCTCAGGTGGCAGCGCGTAGTCGAAATCGGCAAGGGTGAAGGTACGTGTCTGGGGCACTTGACTGGCGCTCCATGGAAGTGAGTATTAAGTATTAGTGGTGGCTGCTGCGTCATTGCCGCGAAACCACGCTCAGTGCGAAGTCACGCTCAGTTTTTCTGGCGACACAACGGTGCTAGAGCGTGAATTGTATGCGGCGGGTAGCTCGCAACCACTGCGCTACTTTTTGCTCTCAGTCGGCGGCGATGACGGCAAAGTCCGCACCGTCCCAATCTCCACCGAGCTGCTCTGATTGGTCACAGCCCGCAACGCTGACGTTTCAACAAAGCGCTCAACATGCGACGCCAGCTGCTCAGGTGTAAACGCTGCCATCACGTCGAGCGCCGACGAATCCTTGTTCACGATTTTGCGGAAGTCATAGCGCGATTCCGACTTGATGACTTTCAACGTTTTGGCATCGAGCGTCGTAACCTGAACGTAGAAAAACGGAGCGACGAAACGCCGTGACCGTGTGTTCTCGCGATCTGTATCCTCGACCTCATCCGGCATCAAACCGTCGTCAAATCCGTCGACTAACGGGCCGAGCGGCTGCACGTAAATGCCAATGCCCGTGAGCTTGCTGCCCATGCCTTTGCGCTCTGACATGAGCCATTTCGGCACGACAACAATGATTTGATCCCAGTCTTTACGGGCCGGATTGGCCTCCATCAAATCGAGCACGCGCTTCATGCTCAGGGCCTCGCGATCCTGAGGCGACGCCTGCAGAATCGATGCGTCAGCGCGCACCGCCATAAACAAGCGATTGGAGTCCGGATACTCAGCAGCAACCGCGCGATCCAAACCGCGTAACACGGCGTGATTGAGCACCTGATCGGGCACGTTCAAGGTCTGCCGCGTGAAATTTTCCAGATGCGAACCCACCGATTCCTTTTGTCGCACGTATTGAAATTGATCGCCGACGGCGGAGACCAGCGCGAAGGTCTTTGGCGGGGACACAGTCGCGGTCGGTGCTGGCGTTGCGGCGCTCGTTTGCGCATGCGCGGTTGGCAGCAGCGCAAAGGCTATCGTCACAGCGACCGCTCCAAGCGAGCGACGCGCGCCGTGGGCTAGGGGGAGGAAGGGTAGATTCTGCAAGGCGTTCTCCGTGGTCGGTTGCATGAGGCGTTTCAACGATGCAAGTGTCAACGATCTCATCGCGAACCACACCCCGCGTGCGACGAATGAACGTTACGACACCGCGAGCCGCAGGTTTTTTGCTGGTTGCCGCAGCGGAGGATAGTTACTACAAGCAGAGAGCCAGTAGCGGGCAGCAAACTCAATGGCCGCGCACAAATACCGACACCGACTTGGGTTAGCTTATGGCGCGAAGGCTTACTAAATAGGGGCTTGAATCAAAAAATGGCGAAAGTCAACTTCCGCGCTAATCTTCCTCTAGCCCATACAAATAATGCGCTACAAATAAAAGCTGTTATTTCGAATTCCGGACTTCGCGCGCCGTGTCACCCACCCATTGCGGCTTGGCGTGTCGCGCATCAAACGATTTGCCAGCAAAAAAAAGCGCCATACGTAACTGGTAACGGCGCAAGTTTTGTTTGAATCGTTCCCGGCGAAGCCGGTTCGGATGTCTTTGTGTCAGGAATCAGAACAGATGCCGGATGCCCACGCCGAAGTTGGTGGCCTTGGCGGATGTCAGCGTGCCGGGGCCGGGCAATACGTTGGTGATTGTCTCGTCGCGCATCAGCATGACGTAAGCATCGGTGCGTTTGGATAGCGCGTAGTCGTAGCCGATGGTGAGGACTTTCCGTGATTTGTTACCGCCCGCAGCAGTCGCCGGAACCAGTCCCACGGCGTCGCCGGTTTTGCGCTGGGCGTAGCCGGCGAGCACTTTACCCGGCCCCAGCGGCAGCTCTGCACTGGCTTCGTAGATGCGATATTTGATGTTGAGCGGGCCGGTTTCGGTGCCGCGATTTTGAATTTCTCCGAGGTGACCCATCAGCTTCACGACTTGAAAGTCGTACGACGCGGCCAGCTGCCAGGCACGGGTGTTGTTCGGCGAGGTACCGTCGGCGAAGGTCAATGGATTTTTGTCCACCTTTTGCCATGCCGCAGAGGCTGCAAACGGCCCTGCGGTGTAAGCGCCGCGTAGCGCGCTGTTGCTGCCGCCGCGATTTTCCGAAAGCGAAGTCGCGGCGGACAACGTGACACCGGCCCAGTTCGGGCTGTTGTAGATGATGGAGTCTGTCCAGCTTCCGCCGCCGGTCAACGGCCCCCCAACGAAGGTCACCAGATTGAGCGGTGAAAACACGGTGGAATCGCCAAATGCATTCGACGTGATGGCGTTGATGAACAGCAACGTTGTTGCGTTGCCCACACGGAGCAGGCCGAAGTCGTTGCTTTGCAGTCCAACCCAGGCGGCGCGGGAGAAGAACGGGTCGGCCGCCACATTGACCGGTGCACCAATCGCGTCACTGCGGCCTACTGCGCCGGTGTCGTTGCGAAAGAATGCGGAGAGCTCAAAGACTGCGTTGAGCCCACCGCCCAGAGATTCGCTGCCGCGCATACCGAAACGGCTGGTGCTCATGCCGCCGCCTTCGACCTTAATGGCACTTTTATCGGAAACGCCAACGCCCGTCGGCGCACCGGTGAAGCGCCCGGCGTAGGCGTCGACGATGCCGAACAATGTAACGCTGGCTGTCTGTGAGTACGCTAGCGGAGCGACGCCCGCAGCGAATAAACCAGTGACAACGGCTGCTGCAACGGCAGTAGTGGGACGGTATTTCATAGTTCCTCCTTGAGTTTGTTGTTGCGTGACACGACGAAATTGAATTTATGTGACGGAAAAATCATGAGCGCTCAGGCGACGGACGACAGACGGCTACGACTCGCCCCACATTTCATTAGCCGTTTCGATCACCAGCCGCAGCTTTGCGCGCTGCGCCTCAACCGCGATGTCATTGCCATGCACGGTGCTTGAGAAACCACATTGCGGTGACAGCGCCAGTTGCTCCATCGGCGCGTACTGTGCAGCCTCATGGATGCGACGCTTGAGATCGTCCTTGCTCTCCAGCGCACCGAGTTTGGTGGTGACCAGTCCGAGCACCACGGTTTTGCCTTTGGGCAAATAGCGCAGCGGTTTGAAATCCCCTGATCGCGCGTCGTCGTACTCCAAAAAGTACGCGTCGACATTCATCTCGGATAGCAGTGCCTCAGCCACCGGCTCATAGCTGCCGGACGCGGCAAACGTGCTCTTGAAATTGCCGCGACAGAGGTGGACTGCGAGCGTCATGCCCGCAGGCTTTTGCGCCACCACGCGATTGATGAAACTGGCGTAGCGATGCGGCAATTCATTCGGGTCGTCGCCGCGGGCGCGCGCCGCTTCGCGCATCTTGTCGTCGCAGAGGTAAGCGAGATTGGTGTCGTCCATCTGCACGTAGGTGCAGCCCGCTGCCGCGAGTGAGCGAAGCTCATCGCCGTATGCGTTCGCGACGTCCTCGTAAAACACCGGGTCCAGTTCCGGATAGTGCTGTTTGCTGATGCCTGCGCGACCGCCGCGAAAGTGCAGCATCGTGGGCGACGGAATCGTCACTTTCGGCGTGTTGCCTGCGCTGACCTGGCTCTTCAAATACTGAAAATCGGCAAGCTGAATGTCCTTCACATGACGCACCTTGTCGACCACGCGCATTACCGGCGGCGCAAGTTCCATCGTGCCATCGGGCTTTTGAATGGTGAACGGTTCGGCGGTGTCCACGCCACCCAATTGATTCAAAAAATCAACGTGAAAATAGGTGCGGCGAAACTCCCCGTCGGTGATCGATTTGAGCCCGACCGATTGCTGAAAGGCGACGATCTCGCTGATTGCTTTGTCTTCAACCAGCCGCAACGCCTCGGGAGTGATCTCGCCTTTGGCTTTTTGCGCGCGGGCATCAAGCAGGTATTTGGGGCGCAAGAAACTGCCGACGTGATCGTAACGCGCGGGCAACGGATGGGTATTGGGCATAACTAAATCTCCTTGAATTGATGCTAGCACCGCATCCAAATTAACCTATTATGTATGCATACAAGCGATTTTCATGGCACTAATTGGTGTATTGTTCGTTAATACTGCATTTGTTGTATACAATTCGTATTCATGAACACCGCAAAACCTAGTTTTCCTCTAAACGCTTGGTACGCCGCTGCATACGACGTGGAGGTGGGCCGCAGCCTGCTGCCACGCACCATCTGCAAGCAGAAGATCGTGATGTTCAGAAGGCTGGACGGTACGCTGGCGGCGCTGGAAGACGCGTGCTGGCATCGGTTGCTGCCGCTGTCGATGGGCAGCCTTGACGGAGACGAATTGACCTGCGGCTATCACGGCCTGGTGTTCAATGCAGCGGGGCGATGCACCCACATGCCGAGTCAGGAGACGCTCAATCCGTCCGCCTGCGTGCGGGCCTTTCCGGTCGCTGAGCGGCATCGCCTGATCTGGATTTGGCCGGGCGATCCAGCGCTTGCCGACGTCTCAAAAATTCCCGATTTCCACTGGAACGACGACCCGGCGTGGGCTGGTGACGGCAAGGTGATTCCGGTGAAGTGCGATTACCGTTTGGTGATTGACAACCTGATGGATTTGACGCACGAAACCTTTGTACATGGCTCCAGTATCGGTAGCCGTGAGGTCGCAGAAGCACCGTTCGTGGCCACCCACAACGAACGTTCCGCCACGGTGACCCGCTGGATGGAGGGCATCAACGCGCCGCCCTTCTGGGCAGGCCAGATCAAGCATGCGCGGCAGTACGACGGCCCTGTGGATCGTTGGCAAATTATTCGTTTTGAAGCGCCGAGCACGGTCACCATCGACGTTGGCGTGGCAGTCTCGGGCACCGGGGCAGCGCAGGGTGATCGCAGTCAGGGCGTTAACGGCTACGTGCTCAACACCATCACGCCGGAGACGGACTCCACCTGCCATTATTTCTGGGCTTTCGCCCGCAATTATTGCCTCGGCGAGCAGCGTTTGACCCACGAACTGCGCGAAGGCGTGGCACGCATTTTTCGCGAGGATGAGCACATTCTTGAAGCGCAGCAAATCGCCATTGATGAGCATCCTGACCACCGCTTTTACAACCTGAATATCGATGCGGGTTCGATGTGGGCACGGCGCTTGATCGAGCAAATGATCGAGCGGGAGCGACCCGCCGCTGCAAGCGCCACGATACCAATTCGCCGCGCAGCATGAGAAAGTCCATAAACGTCACCGCCGCCAATGACGACCTGCAATCTGCGGAGCGCAGCACGTCGCAAACCGTCAAGGCCCAGCTCAAACTGCGCGAGCTGATTTTGTCGGGCGAATTGCCCTCGGGCGTGCGCATCGCGGAGCTCTCCATCGTTGAAACGCTGGGCGTGTCGCGTACGCCAATCCGTGCGGCGCTGGTGCAACTGGAGCAGGAAGGTTTGCTGCAAGCGTTGCCTAGCGGTGGCTTTGCCGTGGCCTCGTTTTCCGAGCGCGACATCGCTGACGCCATTGAGTTGCGCGGAAGCCTTGAAGGCTTGCTGGCGAGACTGGCCGCCGAGCGGGGTGCCCCACCGGTAGTGCTGGCAGAAGCACGCGCAGCGCTGCAATCAATCGATGCGCTCTTGCGTCAGGTGACACTGACCGACGAATCGTTTTCGCACTACGTCGCCGCGAACGAGCGCTTTCATACGCTTCTTGCCGAGATGGCGGGCAGTGACGTGATCGCCCGTCAGTTGGAGCGCATCAACCGACTGCCGTTTGCCTCGCCCTCCGCGTTTGTTCTCGCGCAGTCAAATGCGGCAGACTCGCGCGATATGTTGGTCGTGGCGCAGGCGCAGCACTGGCAGGTGCTCGACGCCATTGAGCGCCGCGAGAGTGCCCGCGCGGAGGCCATCATGCGTGAGCATTCGCGCATTGCGCAGCGCAATTTGCGCTTAGCGGTTACCCATCAAGGCGGATCTGCCGCGTTGCCGCTACCGGGATTGCAGTTGATCCGCCGTCGCTAAATCAACTCTGCGTCAACACTACCAAGTCAACTCGATGCGCATCACCCAACATTGGCTCAACGCCACGATCATCAACATCATTGATCGCACGCCGACGGTGCGTGAATTTGAACTGGTGCCCGAGGACGCGGGGCCGCAAACCTATGCGCCTGGCGCGCACCTGCAAGTGCGGTTGCCGATTGCAGGCGGCGAGCCGCAAACGCGCTCGTATTCGTTGATTGGCCTGCCCAACACGCGCTGCTACCGAATCGCGGTGAAACGCATGGACGCTGGGCGTGGCGGCTCGCTGCATATGTGGCAACTGACCACGGGGGATCGTCTGGTGATCAGCGAACCGCAAAACCATTTTTTGCTGTCGTTCGATGCGCCGGAATACCTGCTGATTGCGGGCGGTATTGGCGTCACACCACTGGTCGCGATGGCTGATGCACTCGGCGCGCATCGAACAAGGACAGGGGTCTCGGTGCGCATGGTCTACGGCGCACGGCGAAGCGATCAAGGCGACGAGTTCGCCTATGCGGATGACTTGCATCGTGCGCTCGGCACGTGTCTCCAACGGGTGAACGCAGACGCGGGAGAGCGCATTGATTTCGCCGCCGAGTTCGCGCGGCTTCACCCAGAGGCTCAGGTCTATTGCTGCGGCCCGGTGCCGATGCTCGACGCGATCAAAGAGGCCTGGATCGCTGCCAGACGGCCGACACAAAATCTACGCTTTGAAACCTTCGGCAACAGCGGACGACTTGCATCACAGCCGTTCACCGTGCGCGTACCCAGGCACAACCTTGAGATCGAAGTGGCCGCCAACGTAAGCCTGCTTGATGCGCTGGAAGTCGCAGGCGTTGAAGTGCTGTACGACTGTCGTCGCGGTGAGTGCGGGCTCTGCGCGATGGACATCCTGAGCGTGGACGGCGAGCTCGATCACCGTGACGTATTCCTGAGCGAGCAGGAGAAGCGGTCGGCATCACGGCTATGCGCCTGCGTCTCACGCGCCACAGGTTCCATCACGCTCGATTCGGCGTTCAGGGCAATCACTTGATCGGGATGGCGAAACGCCCGCACAAATATTGAGCAATTTGCTTGCATAGCTCTAATTTTTAGTTACACTAAATAACTAAATAAGGAGAAACCCGCATGCATCAATCTCAATACGGCGATGTCGTTGTTGAGCTGCGTGGCACCATCGCGGTTGTTACGCTGAATCGTCCGGCCAAGCGAAACGCGCTGAACGACGCTCTGATGGCGAGTCTTGAAGAAGCGTTTGCCGCGATACCCGGCGGCATCGGCGCAGCGGTGATTCAAGGCAGCGGCGACCACTTCTGCGCTGGGCTTGATCTCTCGGAACTCAAAGACCGTGACGCAGTGGAAGGCGTTCATCATTCGCGCACCTGGCACCGCATTCTGAGCGGGCTTGAATTTGGTCGCATCCCCATCGTCGCAGCATTGCACGGCGCGGTCGTTGGCGGAGGGCTTGAGCTTGCCAGCAGCTGCCATATTCGCGTTGCCGATGACACCGCATTTTTCGCATTGCCGGAAGGCTCGCGCGGCATTTTCGTCGGTGGTGGCGGCTCGGTGCGCGTGCCCAAGCTGATCGGCGCGCATCGCATGATGGACATGATGCTGACGGGTCGTGTTTACAACGCGGCTGAGGGCGTTCCACTGGGCTTTGCGCAGTATCACGTGCCTGCGGGCACAGCGCTCGAAAAAGCGATTGAAATCGCCACACGGGTGGCGAGCAATGCACCGATGACAAACTATTCGCTCATGCACGGCTTGCCGCGCATCGCCGAACAACCTGCGGATCACGGGTTCTTCACGGAGGCTTTGCTGGCCTCAATCGCCCAGAGCGCGCCGGAAGCCAAAGCGCGGGTGCGGGACTTTCTTGAAGGACGTGCTGCGAAGGTCAAAGCATCATGAGCGCCGCCTCCGAAAGCGCGAAGGCGAAGTATCGCGCGCTGCCTTTCGGCATCACCCGCGTTGCGCTCGAAGAGCGGAACGGCAATCGCTATGTGAGCGCCGATCAGGCGCTGGAGCCGTTCGCTCATCGCCTGACGGATCGCCTCGTGCATTGGGCTGCCACCGCACCAGATCGCACCTTCATCGCTCGCCGCGGATTGAATGCCGACGGCACGCGGGGCGACTGGCAACACGTGAGCTATGCCGAAGCGCTGCATGCCGCACGCGGCATTGGACAGGCGCTGCTTGACCGCAAGGCAAGCGCTGAACGCCCGGTCGCGATCCTCTCGGAAAACAGCATTGAGCATGCGCTGGTTGCGCTCGGTGCGCTCTATGTTGGCGTGCCGTACTGCTCGGTGTCGACCGCCTATTCGCTGGTCAGCAAGGATTTTGACAAGTTAAAGCACGTCATCAATTTGCTCACGCCCGGCGTGGTGTACGCGAGTGACATGACGCGCTACGGCGATGCCATCGACGCGGTCGTGGCGGAAGATTGCGAAGTCATCACCGACACGCTGGCCGGACGCGCACGAAAAAAAGGAAAGCTGTCAACGCTATCCAACTGGCGGGCAACCGTCGCAACGGCAGCCGTGGGTCAGGCGATGCTGCAAACGGGTCCGGACACGATTGCCAAATTCCTGTTTACCAGTGGCTCGACCAAATTGCCGAAAGCGGTCGTCAATACCCAGCGCATGTGGTGCGCCAACCAGCAGCAGATGCGGCAATCGATGCCAGTGCTCGCTGACCCGCAAACGCCTCCGGTGCTGATTGACTGGCTGCCGTGGAATCACACTTTCGGCGGCAATCACAATTTCGGGCTCACCGTCTACAACGGCGGCACGCTCTACATCGACGATGGCAAGCCAACGCCCGCATTGATCAACGAGACGCTGCGCAATCTGCGCGAGATTGCGCCGACCGTTTACTTCAATGTGCCGACGGGATTTGAGTCCATCGCCACGGCGATGCAGACCGACGATGCGCTACGGAAAAATCTGCTGTCGCGAGTGCGAATGTTTTTCTACGCTGGTGCTGCATTGGCGCAGCCGGTGTGGGACAGTCTGTTCGCCGCCGCCGAGCGCGAAGTCGGTGAACGCATCGTGATGACCACCGGCCTCGGCATGACCGAATCCGGCCCCTTCGGTATTTTTGTGACCAGCCATAACGTCAAGGCCGGCGATCTCGGCGTGCCGACAGCGGGGCTGGAATTGAAGCTCGTACCTTCGGGTGACAAAGTCGAGGTGCGTTATCGCGGGCCCAACATCACGCCGGGCTATTGGCGCAATCCTGAAGCGACGACGGAAGCGTTCGACGACGAAGGCTTCTTTTCGACTGGCGACGCGGTCAAATGGATCGACAGCGATGACATGCACAAGGGCCTCGCCTTTGACGGTCGTATCGCTGAGGATTTCAAGCTCGCGACGGGCACGTTCGTCAGCGTAGGCCCGCTGCGCGCCCGCATCATCGGAGCCTGCGCGCCCTACGTTCAGGACGCCGTGATTACCGGTTTGAACCTGAAAGAAATCGGCGCGATGCTGTTCCCGATTGTGCCGGCAGTACGCGCTTTGAGTGGTTTGCCGGCAAGTGCAACGCTCGCCGAAGTGCTTGCTGCGCCCGCTGTGCTTGCGCACTTTCAGAACGCTCTCAATGGCCTGGCCGCAACCGCCACCGGCAGCGCCACACGGGTCGCACGCCTGTGCCTGCTCTCCGATCTGCCCTCGCTGGACAAAGGCGAAATCACCGACAAGGGCTCGATCAATCAGCGCGCCGTGCTGTCGCATCGCGCAGCCGTGGTCGACGCCCTGCACGCAGGCACGCTCGCCAACACGCTGAAACCACAGTAGCCAGCACTGACATGCAGCCATCACTCGCCGCATCTATCCTGCTTCCGCAGCGACTGGGCCAACCGCAAGAGTTCGCCCAACCCGCCTGCCAAATTGTTACCAACGGTCACCGGAATGGCGAAGTGATTCGTCTCGACGGTGCACGGAGCATGGCCCCGCGATAGCTTTCTTTGTGCTGTGCGGCGCTGAGGAGCGCCAATAGCTTCGCGGGTTATTTCGCATCATCAGAATCTTTAAGGAGGAGCACGATGAAAAGCGTACCAGTAGTAAGTTTGTCTCTGTTAACACTATTAAGCGCCTGCGGTTCCAGCGGCGTTAGCGAACCTTCGCTACCTGTATTGGGTGAAGCGAAAGGCGCAACGATCACCAGTTGCACCGATCTCAACACGAGATTCAGTTTTGCCAACACCACGGTCGCCAGCGCCGACACAATCGCCGCCGGCACGCTCACGCTGGGCGGCAAGGCGATTGCGGAACATTGCCTTGTAAAAGGATCCATGTACAAGCGCACGGGCTCGGATGCGGGCACGTATGCCATCGGCTTCGAAATGCGTCTGCCGAAGGACTGGAACGGACGCTACTTCTATCAGGCCAATGGCGGATTGGATGGCAGCGTATCCACGGCGCAGGGCGCGCTCGGCGGTGGCCCGGTGACGGGCGCATTGGCGCAGGGCTTTGCAACGATAAGCTCGGACGCTGGCCATACCGGCGCGCAAACCACAGCCTTTGGTTTTGAACCGCAGGCACGACTCGACTACGGTTATCAGGCGGTCGCCAAACTCACGTCCATGGCCAAAGAGCTGATCAAAACAGCGTACGGCAAGCTGCCTGATCGATCCTACATCGGTGGTTGCTCCAATGGCGGACGACACACTATGGTCGCGGCTTCGCGCTACCCCGAGCAGTACGACGGCTACCTCGCCGGTGCGCCCGGCTACAACCTGCCGAAGGCGGCAGTCGCCAACATGTGGGGCGCGCAGCAGTTCGCAAAAATTTATACAGCAGGAACCACGACGGTCAACGATGGGGCCACCATCCCCGACCTCGCCACTGGTTTCACGCCCGCAGAGCGCGCCATGGTCGGCCGGAAAATCCTCGACAAATGCGATGCACTCGATGGCGTTGCTGACGGTCTGGTGCAAGACACCAACGCTTGCCAAAAAGCCTTCAGCGTCGCCACGGACGTGCCTACATGCAGTGGCGCCCGTGACGGCACCTGTCTGACTGCGGCTCAGAAAACCGTTGTTGCTGACACATTCGCAGGCGCGAAGACAACCGCCGGTGCCGCGATCTACAACAACTTCTGGTTTGACTCGGGCATTGCGGGTTCCGGCTGGGCCGTGTGGAAATTTGGTGCTCCGTTTACGCGCGATACGGGCGCAGTGGGCACCATTTTCAGCACGCCTCCGGCGAATATCGCGAACACGTTGACGGTTTCGATTGACGCATTGGCTGCCGGCATCTTTGCGACGAACGCGACGTACACGGAATCGAGCATATCGTTCATGACGCCGCCCAATCCGACCTACCTCGGCACGTTGAAACTGCGTGGCGCGAAGATGATGGTTTATCACGGCGTGGCTGATCCCATCTTCTCCGCTGCCGATACGCAGGGCTGGTACGACGGCTTGAACGCCAACAACGGCGGCGACGCCAGCAACCACGCACGCTTCTTCCGAGTACCAGGCATGAACCACTGCAGCGGCGGCCCGACTGTCGATCAGTTCGACATGTTGACACCGCTCGTGAACTGGGTGGAAAAGGGCATCGCACCCGATTCCGTCATCGCTACCGCACGCGGCGCAGGCAACACAGGCGGTGTCAACGCTGAGGTTCCCGCCGACTGGTCCGCAACCCGCACACGTCCGCTCTGCCCCTACCCGAAAGTCGCGAAGTACAGCGGCACGGGTGACAAGGAAAGCGCGGCGAATTTCAGTTGCCAATAACACGCTAACGCACGTAGGAGTGGCGCGAGCCGCGACAGCCCAACGTCTTTCGCGGCTCGCGCCGCTCCTACGCAAAAAACATATTCACAGGGAGATTCACCATGACATCACGTCGTCAATTCCACAAGGCCTCGCTCTCACTCGCAGCGCTTGGCGCGCTAGGCGCATTGCGCACATCGGATGCGTTTGCGCAAGCCATCGATCAGATCAAGATTTACTACGGCTTCCCTGCCGGTAGCGCCGGAGATGGCGTCGCCCGTCGCGTTGGCGAGAAGCTTGCTGGCTCCGCCTACACAAAGAACACGGGCGTGGTCGAAAACAAGCCCGGTGCCGGTGGCCGCATTGCGCTCGAAACGCTCAAAAATTCGCCCGCCGACGGCAGCGCGCTCGCGCTCTCGCCGTGGTCTGTACTCGCGATCTATCCACACATCTACAGCAAATTGAGCTACGACCCGATCAAGGATTTCGTGCCGGTTTCCATCGCGGCCGTGATGCATCACGGCCTCGCCGTTGGGCCGCTCGTTCCGGCCAGCGTGAAGAATGTGAAGGACTATCTGGCGTGGGCCAAAGCGAGTCCGAAAGATGCAAGCTACGGCTCGCCCGCAGCGGGCTCTACACCTCACTTTATCGGTGCGCTTCTCGGCATCAATAATGGCGTGGATTTGAAGCATGTGCCGTATCGCGGCTCGGTGCCTGGCGTCACAGACGTCGTCGGCGGACAGCTCGCTTCGATGGTCACGCCCAGTGGTGACTTTTTGCAATATCACCGCGCCGGTCGGCTGCGTCTGCTTGCTACATCGGGCAAAGAGCGCTCGCCGTTTTCGCCCGATGTTGCAACCTTCGCCGAGCAGGGGTTCCCGGAATTGACGACGGAAGAATGGTTTGGCTTTTATGCACCCGCGAAGACGCCTGCGAGCGTGGTCGCGAGCGCCAACACTGCAATCAACGCAGCCCTTAAAGAAAAGTCCGTGATCGACAGCCTTGCCATCACCGGCCTCATCGCACGTGGCTCGACCATTGACGAAATGGCGGCGTCGCAGAAAACCGAGTTCGAGCGGTGGGGACCGTTAGTCAAGAAGATCGGGTTCTCGGCAGAGTCATAATGATGCATGAGCCAACGTAGAACAAAACCTTCCTCAAGCGCATCGGATCCCGGCAGTGGCGAGGCCGCAATCGATGCGTCATTTCTCGAATCACTACTGGGTTACAACGCGCGACGGGCCGCGCTCGTCATCATCGAGAGATTCCTTGACCGCATGTCCGTGTACGGTCTGCGTCCGGTGGATTTCTCGACGCTCTCGCTCGTTGCGCACAATCCCGGCATCACGTCCCGCCAGCTCTGCGCCGCGCTGGGCATCTTGCCGCCGAATCTGGTGCGCATCGTTGCCGATCTCGACAAGCGTGGATTGGTTCAGCGCAAGCCTCACCCGACCGATGGCCGGGCGATTGGCCTGCACCTTTCAGTCGAAGGCCGCAAGATGATGCGCGAGGCGGAAGCCACCGTGCGGGCGCTTGAAGATTCGGCGTCGTCGCGGCTAACGGCTGAAGAGCGGTTGACGCTCATGTCTTTGCTGCAAAAAATTTACAAACCCTGAGGCCTGCGGGCGTCTAATGCGTCGCTAACCGGCGTTGGTACATCATCATGAATCACAAAGACCTGATCGCCATTGACATCCACACTCACGCCGAGGTGAGTTGCTGGAACCCCTTTGATGCCTACGGCGAAGAGTACGACCGCGCGGCGGACAAATACTTTCGCTCCAGCAATCGCCCGACCATCGCCGAGACCATCGCGCATTACCGCGAGAAAAAAATTGGCTTGATCATGTTCACGGTGGACTCCGAGTCCAACCTCGGACGCAAGCGCATTGCAAACGAAGAGATCGCGGAAGCCGCCAATGCAAACAGCGACATGATGATGGCGTTCGCCAGCATCGACCCGCACAAAGGCAAGATGGGCGCGCGTGAGGCCGAGCGGCTGATCAAGGAGCACAACGTCAAGGGCTTCAAATTTCACCCGACAGTGCAGGGCTTTCATCCGAACGACAAGATGGCGTGGCCGATTTATGAAGTGATCAACGCACATAAACTGCCCGCGATTTTTCACACGGGGCATAGTGGAATTGGCTCGGGCATGTACTGTGGTGGCAAGCTGCGGCTTGAGTATTCAAACCCGATGCATCTCGACGACGTGGCCGTGAACTTCGGCGACATGCAGATCGTGATGGCGCACCCGAGCTTTCCGTGGCAGGACGAGGCGCTGTCGGTCGCGACACATAAGCCGAATGTGTGGATTGATCTGTCCGGCTGGAGCCCGAAATATTTCCCGAAACAGCTCGTGCATTACGCCAACACGCTGCTCAAAGATCGTGTGTTGTTCGGCTCGGACTACCCGCTGATCACGCCCGAGCGGTGGATGAAAGATTTTGAAGAGGCGGGGTTTAAGCCTGAAGTCATGCCGGGAATTTTGAAGGGCAATGCGGTGCGGTTGCTCGGGTTGCCCGAGTAGCCGAGGCATACACATTTATTTGTAGTTTTCGATGGGCAGCCTCCGTAGATACCGTCTTAAAAAGCAAGCAAATAAAGTGAACATTTCGCGAGCTGCCCGACTTGCGCACAGGGGCAGCCGAAACGTGCTTTTTAGGGGGAAGCTTTCGGCTGCCCCTGTGGACAAGTCTACGTTGGCGCGCTTG